>NZ_WKCD01000389.1:0-3888 GCF_021606625.1 Pseudomonas sp. PA-4-8C | reverse complement strand
GCGCTGTACAGCGGCCCATTGGCCTTGGCGTTGGTGTTGAGCCTGTTACTGGTGATCCAGGAACGCTGGCCGAACAACGCCTTGCAGCGCGGCTTCAACAGGCTGTCGAGCAAGGGCATCTTTTTGCAGCAGCATCCTGAATGGCGCCAGCGTTTGCAGCGCCTGCGTTTGCGGAGGCGTCGATGATCGCGCTGTGGCCGCACTGGTTGCGCCCCTGGTGGCTGTTATTGCTGCCCCTGCTTGGCTGGTTGCTGTGGCAGTTGTGGCATCGGCAAAAGCGCGCCGGGCGTTGGCAGATGATCCTGCCGCCGGCGTTCCATGCCGAGTTGCTCAGTGGTGGCAATGGCCGCGAGAGCAAATCGCCGTGGGTGGTGCTTGGCATTGCCTGGCTGCTGGCCGTGCTGGCGTTGCTGGGCCCCAGTTGGCAACGGGTTGAACAGGCCAGCCAGAAACCTTCCGACCCGTTGGTGGTGTTGTTGGAACTGACCCCGGAAATGCTCGCCACCGACAGCCCACCCAACCGCCTGGAACAGGCACGGCGCAAGCTGTATGACCTGTTGCAAGCGCGCACCGATGCGCAAACCGCCATCATCGTGTATGCCGGCAGCGCCCATACCTTGGTGCCGCTGTCCGATGACCTGGCCACCAGCCGTAACCTGTTGGAAGCCCTGCGCCCATCGATCATGCCCGAGCCCGGCCATCGGGCCGATCTGGCCGTGGAAAAAGCCCTGCGCCTGCTCAAGCAAGGCGGTCTCGGCCAGGGGCGCCTGCTGCTGATCGGCTCGTCATTGTCCAAACAGGAACGCCAAGGCATCCGCCTGCAACTGCAAAGTGCCCAGGCTCCGACGTTGTCGATCCTCGGCATCGGCAGTCGCGAAGGCACGCCGGTGACTCAGGAAAGTGGCGAGTTCCTCAAGGACGACCAGGGCGCGATTCTGGTGCCACGTCTCGACAGCCCGACCCTCAAGGCGTTCGCCAGCGAAATGGGCGGCCGCTACCGTGCGGCGCGCCTGGATGACAAGGACCTGCGCCAACTCGGCATGCTCGACAGCGCCCAAGCCCTGCGCGACGACGGCCAACGGCTGCGCCTGGACACCTGGGCCGACCAGGGTTACTGGCTGCTCTTGCCGTTATTGCTGCTGGCCGCGTGCGCCGGGCGTCGCGGCTGGTTGTTCTGCCTGCCCTTGCTGCTGATGGGCGCGCCGCAACCCAGCTACGCCTTTGGGCTGCAGGACCTGTGGCTGCGCCCCGACCAACAAGGCCAGTACCTGCTCAAGCACAAACGCCCGGCCGAAGCCGCCGAACACTTCCAAGACCCGCAATGGCAAGGCGTGGCGCTGTACGAAGCCGGCAATTACGCCGAGGCCATCAAGCGGTTTGCCCAAGGCAGCGACGCCTATTCCCACTATAACCGTGGCAATGCCCTGGCCAAGGCCGGTGAGCTTGAAGCGGCCATTGATGCCTATGAACAAGCCCTGGAAGCCCAGCCCGATTTGCAACCGGCACTGAAAAACAAAGCCCTGGTTGAAACCCTGATGCAGGAGCAAGCGCAGCCCGAGCAGGACCCGCCTGCAAAAAACGAAGATGACGAAACCGCCCAACCCGGCCAAACTGCGCAACCGGGCGCCAGCGCACAAACGGCACAGGGCGGCGAGCAATCGCCCCACGGCCAGGGCGAAGCGGGCACCGCTGAGACTCAGACAGCCGCCACGCCACAGCCTGGCGGTAATGAAGTACCAGGCAGCGAACTGGGCGACGAACAAACCACCACGCCGCCTTTGCGCCCTGCCGACACACGCCTGGAAGGCGAGCGCCGCCAAGCGCTGGAGCAATGGTTGCAGGAGATCCCGGATAACCCCGGCGAACTGTTGCGCCGCAAATTCTGGTACGAACAGCAACAACATCAGGACACCACTCGATGAGCCGCCGCACCACCCTTTTGCTCCTGCTTGCGTTGTCGGCAGGCCACGCCCAGGCGGCGGACCTGGTCGCCAGCGTAGACCGCAGCCGCCTCAACTCCGGGGAAACGGTAGAGCTGACGGTGCAATCAAGTGATGTGACCCAGTTTGGCAAACCGGACCTGTCGCCCCTGGACGCGCAGTTCGAAGTCAGCGGCACCCGCCAGATCAACCAACTCACCACGCTGGACGGCGACAACCACGCCACCACCCGCTGGATCATCACCCTGCTGCCCAAGGTGAACGGCAACGTGGTCATCCCGCCACTGCAAGTGGGCGCACTCAAGACCCAGCCGATCACCCTGCAAGTGGTGGAAAGCGCCAGCCAGAACACCAGCGCCGAACTGGCCCCGGTGTTCATCGAAGCCAACCTCGACCAGACCAGCGTATACGTGCAGGCCCAGGCACTGTTGACCGTTCGCGTTTACCACTCGGTGTCGCTGTATGACGACAGCAGCCTCACGCCTTTGCAGATACCGGACGCACGTGTCGAACAACTGGGCGAATCACGCACCTATGAGAAGGTCATCAACAGCATCCGCCATGGCGTGATCGAAACCCGCTACGCCCTCTACCCTCAACACAGTGGCGCCGTGGTGATTCCGGCACAGACCTTCAGCGCCACCCTGGTGGAATCGCGACCGCCCCAGGAGAACACCTTGCAGGGCACCAAGCCGGGCAAGATGATTCACGTCAGCTCCGCGCCCTTGCCCTTGACGGTCAAACCCAAACCGGACGCCTACCCCGCCGACGCCCCCTGGCTGCCCGCGCGCAGCCTGAGCTTGAGCGAAGGCTGGAACCCCACGCCGGACCACGGGCAAGTCGGCGATTCCCTGACCCGCAGCCTTACCGTGGAGGCCGAAGGCCTGTCCAGCGCACAGCTGCCAGCGCTGCCCGGCACCGAGGTCAACGGCCTGCGCCGCTACCCCGACCAACCGGTGATGGCTAACCGCACCAGCGACCGCGGCCTGACCGGCAGCCGTGAAGACCGCGAAGCCCTGGTGCCGACCCACGCCGGCGAGCTGGAACTGCCCGCCGTGGAAGTGGTGTGGTGGAACACCCACGAAGATCACCTGGAACGCACCAGCCTGCCGGCGCGCACCGTGCAAGTGGCGGTGAACCCCAGCCTGGTGGTAGACACCCCGGCCACACCGACCATCATCACCGCGCCGGACGATGACCGCCTGTGGCTATGGCAACTGAGCACACTGATGCTGGCCTGCACCACCCTGCTAGGCTTTGGCCTATGGTGGCGCGCACGCCGGCAACCGGCCGTACAACGCGCAGCCCAAACCGGCCCCAGCCCACGCACCTTGCTCGACGACCTCAAGCGCGCCACCCAGGCCAACGACCCCCACGCCACCCGCCAGGCGCTGGACGCCTGGGCAAGGCAACAACCGGAAACCCTGGCCGACATGGCCGCACGGTTTGTGCCGTTGTCAGATGCCCTGGATGGCTTGAATGGCGCGCTGTATAGCGAAAGCGGCCAATACTGGTTGGGTGATGACCTGTGGCGTGCCATCAAGGCGATCCCCGTGGCCGAACGCGAGCAAGACCCGGCCACCGACACCACCAGCTTGCCGCCGCTCTACCCCAAGTAACCCCCGAGCCTGCTCGTTCCCACGCTCTGCGTGGGAATGCCGCCCCGGACGCTCCGCGTCCAGGTTTTACGCCCTGTGCAACGGTGACGCAGAGCGTCACGGGATGCATTACCACGCAGAGCGTGGGAACGATCAATGGCGAGCGATCAAGGCCATCCCCGTGGCCGAACGCGAGCAAGACCTGGCCACTGATACCACCAGTTTGCCGCCGCTCTACCCCAAGTAACCCCCGAGCCTGCTCGTTCCCACGCTCTGCGTGGGAATGCCGCCCCGGACGCTCCGCGTCCAGGTTTTACGCCCTGTGCAACGGTGACGCAGAGCGTCACGGG
>NZ_WKCD01000388.1:0-3964 GCF_021606625.1 Pseudomonas sp. PA-4-8C | reverse complement strand
GATGTTCATGGAATAGGTGGCCGGATGGCCGTGGAATCCGCAGTTGATATGCATCGGGCGGGGGGAGGGGCTCGGGAGGGGGCGACATTGCAGGGACTTCTTTCCCTACGCGGCGAGCCATTATTAGGCCATCCCCGTGTAGAATGAGCCGAAACAGCCATTCGTGCAAATCGTTGATGTGCTCGGGGCCGACAACCTTCCATGATGGAATGCGAGATGCAGCAAGCAAATTTTCAGGTTGACTCCCGACTGGCAACGTTGCTCAGCCAAGATTACTCGACGACAGAAAAAGCTCTTAAAGAGTTGGTTGATAACGCATGGGATGCGGATGCAGAAGAGGTGGTTATCGAACTACCTGAGCCATTGACCAATGGCCCTATTGTTATACGCGACGATGGTAACGGGATGACTCGCCGGGAGCTTGAGTCTCATTATTTGAAAATTGCATCTGATCGACGGATGCGGACTAATGGACGTACCTCAAAAAAACGGCGTCCGATCAAAGGCAAGAAAGGGATCGGAAAATTTGCTGGGTTGATGTCCGCTTCGGTGATGCGTCTCACCACAATGGCCCGTGGCCAACAGATTTCGTTCACGCTTGGTATTGAGGACCTTGAGTCGGCGTCCGATATTGAGCACTTGACGCTACCACTTGAGGTGAGCGAATGCAGCTTCGAAGATCATGGAACCTGCGTGACACTGACGCATCTTCGTCAAGGGCTACGTTACCCAAGTGCTGATCGACTACGCCAAGAACTGATCATGGAGTACGGTCGGCAGAAGGACTTCAAAATTATCATCAATGGTAAACCGCTGGGCATTGATGATCTTGAAGGCGAATTCACTGAGGTGCAAGGTACGTTTCCTGATGCGGGGGATGCAACTCTTCGTTTTGCCATTAGCAAAAAGAAAAGTGGTCTGAGACGCCCCGGCATTACTTTGATGGTGGAAGGAAAGGCAGTCGGTAAGCCTAGTTATTTTGGCTTGGAGAACAGTGATGAGATTCCTGCTCGTCTGCTGAGAAAGCTGTATGGCGAGGTCGAAGCTGACGGGCTGATGGACTATGTAACTGCCGGTTGGGACTCGGTAATCGAAAACAGCGAGGCTTACCTACAGATCGTCACCTTCGTGCAGGCAAATTTGGTTGAGGCTTTCCGCTCTACACACGGTATGGAAATGCGGATGGCGCATGCTCGCTTGCAAAAAGCGGTCGCCGGCCGATTGGAAAAACTGCCCCAGCACAAGCGCGAGTTTGCAGATCGAGCAATCAAGAAGGTTTTGAAAAAGTATTACGACGAACCTGCCCACAAGGTACAGGCTCTCGCATTTGTCGTTCTTGAGGCCGTAGAACGTACCGAATACCGCTCTATCATCGAGCATCTCGCTGAAGCAAATCGCGGCGATATCGTTAACCTTGCTGATGCGCTGGAGAGCTTTGGCCTTGCCGACATGGCCGTTCTGGTCGACCAAGCTAAAGCCAGACTGCAGTTCTTGGATGACTTGGAGCGCCTAGTCCGAAATGAAGGCTGCCTTGAGTCAACGGTACACAAAGCTATAGAAGTAAATCTTTGGATTTTGGGTGCTGCATTCACGATCTTTAGTTCCAATATCACTTTGAAACGGCAGATTGAGGAGCTGCTGAAACAGAAGTACTCCGGAGCGCTAGGCACGACCCGTCCAGACTTGCTGTTGAATGAAAGCCTGCTGGGGGAGTTCTTACTGATCGAGTTTAAGCGTCCCTCGCATCCTTTGAGCTTTGCGGATTACCAGCAAGCAACTCGGTATCGGCATGAGCTTACCGGGTATAGCGCTAAGCCAATAAAAATTCTAGTAATAGGAGGGCGGATTGATGGCTTCCCGACCCGAGAGCTTGAGCCTGGAGTCAGCTGCCTATTGTTTACAGATATTATTTCCACAGCACGCCGACAAATTGAATGGCAGCTTCAACGTGCACCGGGTTTTCCTGGCGCACTGCTGATGTAGGCCGTATTTTGTGGGTTTTGGACAGATTCCTGGCTCTAGCCTTCGGAATCCAGCAGCCCCGGGAGGGCTTGCCATTTTGGCTTGTGACAACACCTTAAGCATGGCCGAACGTTTCAGCCCAGGAAAACGAAGCAATTTACGGCATTGCATACCTGCATGACCGCGTGGTTTTTAAAGCCCAAAATAGAGCGCGGGCGGTACAAACATTGAATCACAACCCAACTGTATGTGCAGAATCCACAGCTGTTTTTCCGTTCATCCAGTCTGGCTATCAGAGCAAATCGGTCAACCGCTGAACTCAATACAGTCGTGCACACTGTGATGGGGGGGCACCCTCGAACACGTGAGTAGGAGGTACCTGCTCTGCGTTAGAGCAAGTAAATCTTCTCGTGCGCGCCACTCTTCCTGATTTTCGTCGTTTCGAACGCATAGTCATGTTCGTCAAAATTACACTCCGAAATAAAGTGAGTGTATTTCAAACTCTTCACGCGGGTCATGGCCTTGCTTTTACGCAGGTCCGTCGTTTTATTCTGAACATTCATTTCAGGTGAGAAGTAATTGATCAAACCGGCTTCGGCGGCGAGCACGAGATTTTCTTCCCCCAGGTTTAGATAGTCGTTAGGCTGTTTGATGGCCATGCCGTCGCGAGACGCCATCGCCTCGAATCGTGGCGTGAAGAAGTACAGATAGATTTCCGCTTCGTCCTCGCATTCTGCCTGGGCTTGCTGCACACGCTTGTGCCCGTCCATTCGGTCAGACAGCTCCATGGCCTTGCCGATGTACATGACTTCGTATTTTTCCGGAAGGTCATCGGTAACACGCAGCAGTTGATGAGCAAAGATGATATGCCTGTTTTTATCCTTGGGCGTCGGGTCCGCAGGTGTCAGGAAATGGTAGGCGATTGCCCGATCCGCGCGCTCCTTCTCCCCGCTTCCCGGCATGACGGCTGCGACCAAGGGCTCTCGCTTCAGCAGGCGCTCATACTCATCCGCGGACTTGACATATTGAATCATTGATTGCAAATGGGCCGGGGTCGGAAAGTATTTTTTATTGATAGCCGGCGCGCCATGCAGCAGTTGAGCAATGTTGACCTTGTGCGGGCGCGACAGCATGCCCTGCGAGGCATACTTAAACACGATCTGGCACTTTTTGCTTAGACAGACACTGGAAAACCGCGCTTTGCGTCGTTTGACAAGAAAATAGATTCGTCCACTTCTGAATCTATCCACTGCCTCTAGAGGTTCCTCGAATTCGCGATATAACTTTTCGGCCGTAATGAAAAACGCATCCACTAGATGAGATTTAAGAATTTTGAACGGTGGTTTTATCATGACTACTCCTTAGGCGATGTCATTCCATAACACCTGGCGCATCATACTGGATCGCCTCTGGCTTTTTTTGACGCTGAGTGACTGCCCCTGGCCGTTCACTGCTGGTCATGGTTGCGAGGGGTTGGGTCAAATCCATTACAATGGCTGGTTAGGTCGACTGCAAATGAGTCGTCAAGTCAGTGCAACTACCCAGGTGTCAGCGGATCTAGAGAAGTGGCCGCCAGCCAGCGGCGTGTTCAGCTAGTCTTCCCACACCAGTGACTCAAGGACGATCCCCATGCCAGATAACTCTGAAGCCAACATAGCCACAGCGGATGCTCTCACGCTGCTCCTGCACAACCAGCACGCCCTAGCAGCGGCCCTTGAAGAAGTGACCAAATGGATTTCAGAGAATGGAGTGGAAAGTGTCGCCGCTAACGCAATGGGGGCCATGGAAACGCTGGACAAAAATGCACGAGCCGTCACCGATGCGATTATGCGCCTACGCCTGTTATAGGCATCATCTAACGCCCGCTGCCCCTTGCAGGTACCGAAATGATTCTGCTGGATCAACCTGTAAGGAAAGTCAGTACTTATCGTGGATGGGAAGCAAGATTTTCAGATCTAATACAGGCGGGGCCAATGGAGTGCTATCTCGTGAGGTATTCCAT
>NZ_WKCD01000387.1:0-4001 GCF_021606625.1 Pseudomonas sp. PA-4-8C | reverse complement strand
CATCGAACCCGCCGCTTGGCTCAAGGATACGCTGGAAAAACTACCCAGCTGGCCCAACAGCCGGATCGATGAGCTATTACCCCTCGCGCCTCAACCTGAGTAAAGGTGGGGCGGCTGGACGCTTACGGTGTACTCGGCGCGGGCGGGCATGTGAATGGGCGAGATCTCAAGCCCCGTGGAGACAAACTCGGGTGAAAACTCGAACTCGCCCACCTGGGTTGTCTCGTCCCAATTGAGCGCTCCGACGTATAAACCCCATAAATAGATCTGTGCAATCACCAACGGGTGTCCTTTTTGACTGCGTCGGGCACAAGGCGCTTTTTCTGGCCCGGTATAGAGGTGGTTTCGGATGAGTCTTTGCGGGTGGTATAGGCGCGCTGACGTTTTTTCCCAGCCATTTTCGCCATCTGGATGGGGCTTGAACGCACCTCCTCGACCAGAGAACTCAACCGATCCAGTTCCCCGATCACCCGCAATACCGCAATCAGATTGAGCAAGGTGCCCTTGCCCGCCATCAACTGCCGTAACGTCGTGCGGGAAATACCCGCCTCCTCGGCAACCGTTTCCTGATTGATGTTCTTCTTCACCCTCAAGGCTTCAACGCGCGAGCCAATCGTTTGTGCGATAGCTTGCTCACTCATCGTCGTCATTCGCATTTTGTGCAGTTTCCTGATCAAAAGATGGATTTACACAAACCTCTGATCAGTATTCTAGCCAATATTTATCCCGGCAAGTGATCACGTATTGAACAATACTTTTTGGGCAAAAAAATGATCAAAACATGATAAAAATCGATTTATTGAGCACTAAACCACTCAATTTCATTCAAGCGAGACCTCGATCTCCTTGCGCTGCCCCACCTTCCAGCTTGCGCCACAACAACCGCACATTCGCCTTGCGCACCAACGCGCAGCGATACAAGCGAATCTCCAGCGGCACATGCCATTGCGGCCCGCCGCACACCACCAGTTCGCCCCGTGCCAACTCTGCACGTACGCTCAACTGCGGTACCCAGGCGATACCCAGGCCTTCGAGCGCCATACTCTTGAGGCTGTCGGCCATGGCGGTTTCGTAAATGGTCGTAAAGCGCAGGGCCCGCTGGCGCAGCAGCAAATTCACCGAGCGGCCCAGGAACGCGCCGGCGCTGTAGGCCAGCAGCGGCACACTGCCCTCGCCTTCCAGGTCGAACAGCGGCTTGCCATCGGCATCGGCGGCGCACACCGGGAGCATTTCGGTGTTGCCCAGGTGCAGCGACGGGAAAATCTCGGCGTCCATTTGCATCGCCGCGTCCGGGTCGTAGAACGCCAGCATCAGGTCGCAACCGCCTTCGCGCAGGGCGTGCACGGCGTCGCCGACGTTGGTGGCGACCAACCGAGTGGCGATATTCAAGCCCTCGTTGCGCAACTGCGCGATCCACCGCGGGAAGAACCCCAAGGCCAGGGAGTGAGCGGCCGCCACTTGCATGACCTCGCCCTGCCCGCCTTCTAGGTGATGCAAATGGCGCAGCACTTCGCCCAACTGTTCGACCACCGTGCGCGCCGTCACCAGAAACAACTGCCCGGCCGCTGTCAGCTCCACCGGCGTGCGTGAACGGTTGACCAGCGTCAGCCCCAACGCGGCTTCCAGGCTGCGGATACGCCGACTGAACGCCGGCTGGGTGACAAAGCGCCGCTCAGCCGCCTGGGAAAAACTACGCGTCGCCGCCAGGGCGCTGAAGTCTTCCAACCACTTGCTCTCAAGGTTCATCACTGCCTCCCACGGAATGCACCATTTTGGCACACACGCCCGCCAAGATAACCGGGTCACATCCACATTATGCCGTTTGTGCATAGGCCAGTGTTTAACAGCATTGGCCCAAAAAGTCCTACAAGCCTAGCATTCGCAGCGTTCCGGCCAGTCCCGGGTCCATATTGAGATGATCTCCGTCATGTCCTCTGCTGCATCTTTCCGTACCGAAAAAGACCTGCTTGGCGTACTCGAAGTACCGGCTCAAGCGTATTACGGCATCCAGACCCTGCGAGCGGTGAATAACTTCCGCCTCTCGGGCGTTCCGATTTCGCATTACCCGAAATTGGTGGTCGGTCTGGCAATGGTCAAGCAAGCAGCGGCTGACGCCAACCGCGAGTTGGGCCAGCTCAGCGAAGCCAAGCACGCTGCCATCAGCGAAGCCTGTGCTCGTCTGATCCGCGGCGATTTCCACGAAGAGTTCGTGGTGGACATGATTCAAGGCGGCGCCGGCACTTCAACCAACATGAATGCCAACGAAGTCATCGCCAACATCGCGCTGGAGGCCATGGGTCACCAGAAGGGCGAATACCAGTACCTGCACCCCAACAACGACGTGAACATGGCGCAGTCGACCAACGACGCCTACCCGACCGCGATCCGCCTGGGTCTGCTGCTGGGCCATGACGCGCTGCTGGCCAGCCTCGACAGCCTGATCCAGGCGTTCGCCGCCAAAGGCGCCGAGTTCAGCCATGTGCTGAAAATGGGCCGCACCCAGCTGCAAGACGCCGTGCCGATGACCCTCGGCCAGGAATTCCGCGCGTTCGCCACCACCCTGGGTGAAGACCTGGCCCGCCTGAAAACCCTGGCGCCAGAGCTGCTGACCGAAGTGAACCTGGGCGGAACCGCGATCGGTACCGGCATCAACGCCGACCCGCGCTACCAGGCCCTCGCCGTACAACGCCTGGCCACCATCAGCGGTCAGCCGCTGGTACCGGCGGCCGACCTGATCGAAGCCACCTCCGACATGGGCGCTTTCGTACTGTTCTCCGGCATGCTCAAGCGTACTGCCGTGAAGCTGTCCAAGATCTGCAACGACCTGCGCCTGCTGTCCAGCGGCCCACGCACCGGCATCAACGAGATCAACCTGCCGGCTCGCCAGCCAGGCAGCTCGATCATGCCCGGCAAGGTCAACCCGGTCATCCCGGAAGCGGTCAACCAGGTAGCGTTCCAAGTCATCGGTAACGACCTGGCCCTGACCATGGCAGCCGAAGGCGGCCAACTGCAGTTGAACGTGATGGAGCCGCTGATCGCCTTCAAGATCTTCGATTCGATCCGCCTGCTGCAACGCGCCATGGACATGCTGCGCGAGCACTGCATCGTCGGCATCACGGCCAACGAAGCGCGCTGCCGCGAGCTGGTGGAACACTCCATCGGCCTGGTCACCGCGCTGAACCCGTACATCGGCTATGAAAACGCCACCCGCATTGCGCGTATCGCTCTTGAAAGCGGGCGCGGCGTGCTGGAACTGGTGCGTGAAGAAGGCTTGCTCGACGACGCCATGCTCGACGACATCCTGCGCCCGGAAAACATGATTGCCCCACGTTTGGTGCCGCTGAAGGCCTAAGCGTTTGTTGCACCGCTCACCAGGCTGAGGGACTAGACACCTCTCACCTTTTGAGGGCTTGAAGACTCGTTCTTCAGGCCCTTTTTTTTGCCTGTAATTCTTCTTATATACAGCGCACATCTTTCAACTGCGTTTCACATATAAAACATGCGCCCCGCCTGCGTTACTTGAAAAAGCATTAATTGATTGCAACTTCCCATTCCGTGCACAAGCGGTGTGCAATTTCGTGCCATATAAGAACAATGGTTTTATATATGAAACGTGCGATTTTGATCCATATAAACATAAGCCGCTAATTTAAAAGGGAATTCAACAAACCTTTGTAGGAATTAACTCACTGGCATTGTTCATGCACTAAACGGCGTATCACCTATAAAACAGACCAGAGTACCTTCCTGATGGCTGTGAAAGAGATGTACGCCGTGACGCCCCAATGGAATACGCCCGCACTTAAGGAAGAGCTGGAGCCGACTGAAATTGAATTCCGTAATGTCGGTAAATGTTTCCCAGCCAAAGGTAAAACCGAAGCGCCATTTGCCATTCGCGATGTGAACTTCAAGATCCGTCGCGGCGAGGTCGTGTCGATCATCGGTCCGTCCGGCTGTGGCAAGAGCACCATTCTCAATATGGGTTCTGGCCTATATCGCCC
>NZ_WKCD01000386.1:0-4030 GCF_021606625.1 Pseudomonas sp. PA-4-8C | reverse complement strand
GATTTGGGGGGCCGCCGCCACGCGCCATCCATGGCGCGGGGCGGCTAAACCGGCATCCCTGCCGGTTTACCCCCCAAATCCCTGTCGAATTCCGGCCAGCGTGGTTTAACGGGGCGCCTAAGATCAAGATCAAAAGCAGATCAAGATCAACAGCGGCTCGCTTCGCATCGTGGTTACCGTTGAGCGCTACAGAGTTGTCTGGATACCTATGCTGATCAGAGCGGGAGCGATTGAAGTGCGGGACGCAAGCGTTGCCACTCATTCCAGCAATCCTCGGCAACGATATCCGGGTAACCCCGTTCTTGTTCCATCGCCAACGCGGTGGAGAAGGTTACCGCAATGCAAGTGGCCTGGTCGCGCATATCGCACACTTCGACTTCGCTGAGCGGGGCGCCTTTTTTCGATTCGGCGGCCGTCAGCACGGCGGCAAGGGCGGGGACAAAAACCAGGCAGAGGGGCTCGGTAGACATCAGCTTTTTCCTGAGTAGGGTGGGTGGTGCGCTTATTCTTCAGGGTTGATCAACGACCTCAACGTATGGTCCTCCCAAACGCCAGCAATCTTCAGATAGGCTCGCGCATGCCCCTCCTTCTCAAACCCCAGCGACTCCAGAAGGCGTTCACTTCGCACATTGCGGGGTAAATGATTGGCCATGATCCGGTGAAGCCCCAACTTCTCAAAGCAATGATGGTTAGTGACCTGAAGTGTTCTTTTCATCAGGCCACGGCCTTGGGCTGATTCCGCCAATGAGAAGCCGAGATGACAGGCCTGAAAAACGCCTCTCACAATGTTCGTGTAGTTACACCGCGCTAGAACCTCTCCGCTCTCAGGTTCAAGCAAGAGGAAACACAGAGCGTTGCCAGCCTGCATATTGTTGACCTGCTGCTCCACCCTGGCCTTGGCGTTGCCAGTGGTGAAATATTCCTCATCCCTGAGCGGCTCCCAGGGTTGCAGATGCCTGCGATTGACGCGTTCGTAACGGCTGACCCTCTCGAAATCGTCCCATGAAAAGGGCCGAAGGCAGTAGCCCTCAACGCAATACTCCATAAACCCCTCCAGATTGATCAATGGCCCCATCTGACTGCTCAGCCGCAAAGAATAGCGCCGCTGCGCGTAAAGCGACCCCTTTCATGGCAAACAGGTCTACCATGCCAGCCCCGGCAGTGGTTCCACTCGCTCCCGAACTCCATTTTTCAAGGTAGCGATAATGTCCATCGACCAGATCTCCCTCCCCAAAGGCGTCGGCCCCCACGCCGCCAAGCTGCTTGACGCTATTACTGGCGCCTCCACCCATGAAGAACTTAACCGTGCTGGCGGTAAAGCCGAGGGTTTTGTGCTGGGTTTGGAGGCCACCAAGGCGATCAAAAGCCAAATCGCAGAGTCGTTGTATGTGGCGTATGACGACGCGGCGAGCAATCGGGCCGGTGAACTGAAGGGCTAGTGCACGTCAGCCCATGGTTCCGGAATGAGCGCCAATCGCCGGAATGGGCTGCCGCACATAATAATTGTCGAATTCACTGCTTTCGATGAACTGGAAGCCATGGCGGGTATAAAAGCGATTCGAAGCGCTTTCTTTGAGAGCCCCCACTTTAATAGGCAGCGGCGCCGCATCCGCCTCTTTGAAAATCTGCATGAGAACAGCAGACCCCACCCCTGACCCTTGCGCGCTCGGCCTGACATACAAGTGGTCGAGCAAGAGTTCATGGTGGTGACGTTTCACCACTACGAAACCCACCCGCTCTCCAGATGCCTCGATATAGCGTGTGTCGCGAGCTTCAAAGCCGCCAACAAACCGCTCCCGCGCACGGGCTGGATCAAATCGCCCAACACGCTCCAGGCTTTCGCGCATGGCCTCGATTCGAATGGCTACCAGATTATCCAAGTCGCTTTGTTGAACCGGGACCAAAATGATCGGGGAATTTTGATTGGGTGCGACGGGCATATTGGGTGCTCCAACTACCATCCTGGGGGCTCAGTATAGAGAGCCTGATACTGATGAAGCGACCCGCATGGTATGTTCACGGCATACATGGAGTAACGGACCTCAGGAAGGAAATGGCCATGCCAGTGGATAGCCACCCAATCCGCATTCTCTCGCAACGCCTTACCATTGAGCCCTTCTGTGAGCAGGACGCTGCTGAGTCCTTCGCTTGTATCACTCCGACACTGACTCGCTACATGTCCTGGGAACCGCCTGCCTCGCTGGAAGAGTACGCGCAAGTCTGGGGGCGGTGGCTGCCTGCGATAGCGGATGGCAGCGACATTGTATTCACGATCAGGGAGCGGGTAGGTGCTCGTTTTACCGGCTTGGTCGGGCTGCACCATACCGGCAGTGAAACACCGGAGTTGGGTATCTGGGTTCGTGAAGATAAACACGGGCTGGGGTTGGGTGGTGAAGCGGTGCGGGCGGTTGTTCAGTGGGCTAGCCAGTGGGTGGTGGCAAAGTACTTTATCTATCCTGTTGCGACGCAGAATCGTGCGAGTCGACGTATTGCCGAAGCTTTGGGGGGAGTGGTCATCGAAAGGCGGATGGCGGAGAAATATGATTCGGTTGTGTATCAGATACCGGGGGGTTAGCTCTGGGCATCGGGTTTGCGATTGCTGGCCTGCACGAACGGCAGAAATCGGCCATTAGCGGGCGTTGAACTACGTCCGCTGAACCCCAAACCTGAATATCGGCTTGGCTCAGATTCAAATTCAGATTGAGCAAATCCGCCTCTCACCCAACCGCTCTACCAACCTGATGAGATAACCGTCGGGATCCTGGACGATGAATTCGCGCTGGCCCATTCCAAGATGGGTTAGATGCACCAACTATAGTTCGGTGCCACGAGGGGATCGTGGCGAGCATCATGATGCAAGGGCGGGAATTATAGTGACGCGTTGATGGCTGCTATTGGTCGAAGAGATTCTTGCACGCAGCTCACCTTTAGGCCGGTGGGCATCGATCAGACACGCTCGGGTGAGCTGCGATCGAAGCGCGTCAGGTCATAAAACATTTTTGGGGTGAACCTGCCAGCGGTTCGAATACGCATATACTGTGCGTATTGCGAATGGTAGCAGTTTGATATTGCCGGCTAAAGGTTGTGTAACTTCGATGAACAAGACTGATCTGCTTGAGTATTTGAAAGAGACCAGTTCGGAAATGACCCGAGACAATATAGATGAAGCTGTTCTGCTGCATTTCGATTTGGTCATGGAAAGCTATCGAGAAAAGCCTTCGTTTTATAAAAATTTGTTGAAATATGACCGATTCATGGTTGCCCTGTCTTTATTGAGCTTCAGCTACAAAGACGAGAAAGTTCCTTTATCCAGAGTAAAGGCATTCTGCTACGAACGTGGCTATATGTCTCGAAATAGCCTGGATTCTTATTGTTCATTTTTGTCCATTGCCGGATATCTGGATGTTCGGTTACATGTGCAGGACGGGCGTCAACGTAGTTTCCGACCTACGGAAAAAGCGCTAAGCAATACCGTGCAGCTAATCAAATCTTATTTGCTGCCTTCGCAGATGATCTCTCCATACGACAGTGGGTTATCGGTTGTAGGGAAGAATGTTGATCTATTGCGCGTATTTTTTCGAGGGTTTGCCAAGATACTTGAAGGGGACTTCCTGCTCGACAAGCTGTTGCCTGAAGCGAAATGGATTCTCAATCGGGACGGCGGTCATCTGCCGATGCTCGCACTCTATGCCGATGCCCTGCGCACCGGCTCGTTAGAGACCGGCTACAACGTATCCTCTTACGTGGAGCTTTCATCGCGTCTGGGCGTGTCCAAAACACACATGCAGCGCATGATCAAAGAAGGCCAGTTACAGGGCTATTTCAAATGCGACAAACGTTTGGTGGGGTTGAGTCCGGCCTTTCTCGAATTGATGCGGCGGGCCATGTCAATCTACTTTGCAATTGCCCGTGTCAGCATGGAGTTGGGAGTTGATGAGAGCGAAGTAGGAAACGAGCCTGGCGGGATTCGCTGCTGTCTCTTATAACCATCTCCGAGCCCACGAGACTGTCGCTGGGATCTCGTATTCCG
>NZ_WKCD01000385.1:0-4078 GCF_021606625.1 Pseudomonas sp. PA-4-8C | reverse complement strand
CATCGAACCCGCCGCTTGGCTCAAGGATACGCTGGAAAAACTACCCAGCTGGCCCAACAGCCGGATCGATGAGCTATTACCCCTCGCGCCTCAACCTGAGTAAAGGTGGGGCGGCTGGACGCTTACCGTTGACAGCAACCCAGGTAGCTAGAACCTTTAAGGCTACGCCACACCGTGGTGGTTCTCCCAAAGTGCGATTAGCGTCCGGCGGCTCGCACGGTCACAGCGATGTGATGGATGTCTACTTTTACTAGTGTGCCCACTGTGGCAACTCATACCCCTTCTTATCTGCCCTGCAGCAACTTAACCGCGTGGCCATTTCATTGCGCCAACCTGCGCCCGTCTCTTTCTCCCGGAAAGAGACGGGCGCTCGTACCTCTGCTGCAAGCCACGTCGTACATGGCATTGCCGCAACTCTCCCCGTGACAATCGGCCCGACAAATCCGATTCGTCGCCATCCGCAACGACCCAGACACTAGTGCCGCAGCCTATGGAAAGGCTGTACCTGACTGACAGTCAGGCATGCCCCAGGTTTCGATGTTGTTGCCTTCTCCCGCTCAGGATCTCTAGGTGCCGAACTCGTCAGTCGGCACAGCCTCCACCCGCCCGCATCTTCGGATGCGTCTAAGGAGGCCAGATTCATGGGGTCATGCCCTTGCTCCCGGTCGTAAGGAGCCGTTCGTTCCACGTCAGTGAGCACCTCACAGGCCGCAGGGGCCTTGATCCCTGATAACACTCAACAACCGTGGCGGGACTACGTGAGGACAACCAGCAATGAACGAGGAGAGGGCCATGCACCAGTTAGATCCGAAGCTTGAACTACCACGACCACCTCGACCGCTGTTTGAGTCGAATGCCGTGGCCCAGCCTTATCCGGTGCAGGCACTGGGCGGGATTCTTGGGCCTGCGGTGGAACGCATGGCCGAGGTCATCGGCGTGCCCCAAGCACTGGCCGCGCAATCGGTGCTGGCCGCGTCGGCCCTAGCCACTCAAGGTCATGCGGGCTTACAGCTCGATGGGAGAAATTATCCCCTGTCGCTGTACCTGATCACGGTGGCAGCGTCGGGGGATCGTAAAACGGCGGCAGACCGATGTGCATTGCTGCCAGCACGGCAATGGGAGCGTGAGCAGTGGCAGCGTTACCGCGAACAGCTTGCACGGCACCGTGCCGCACAGCGGCAGGCGCAGCGTATCAATCCTGCCGATCCTGAGTCCGCGAACGGGGCGCTGCTCGAGACGGAGCCCTCAGCTCCTAGGCTGATCACCACGGACCCGACTATCGAGGCCCTGATCAAGGGGCTCTGTCATGACCTGCCCAGCATGGGTTTGTTCTGTGACGAGGGCGGACAATTCCTCGGCAGCAGCACCATGAATAGGGACAATCGTTTGAAAGCCGTGACGACCTTATCGTCACTCTGGGACGCTAGCCCAATTGATCGTGCACGCTCCATGGCTGGCGAAAGCCTGCGAGCCTACGACCGGCGCTTGAGCCTGCACCTGATGCTGCAACCGTATCTAGCCATGCAGTTGCTCAGTGACCCGTTGCTGCAGGGGCAAGGCATTCTCGGCCGCTGCCTGATGACCTGGCCCACTAGCCTGGCTGGACAACGCAGCTACCAGGCTGTCGACTTGTCCCATGACGCTGCCCTAACGCGCTATCACCACCGCCTTTCAGCCCTGTTTCATCAGCCCTGGTCACTTTCCGCTGACGGTGCTCTGCAGTTGTCATCCCTGACCCTCAGCCCGTTGGCCCGCCGTCGCTGGATTGATTTGCATGATGCTATCGAAGCTCAACTGGGTGAGTTTGGCGAGCTGGCCAGCGTGCGGCCCAGCGGTTCGAAGGCCGCCGACAACCTTTTGCGCGTCGCCAGTATTTTGGCCGTTGTTGAGGAGAGCAGTGTCGTGGAGGTCGACCATATCCAGCGTGCCTCGGCCTTAGTTGGCTACTACCTCACCGAGATCCAGCGCCTGACCGAGCAGGAGCCGGTGTGCAGGGTAAAAGAAGAGGCGGACCGGCTGTTGCGCTGGCTGCAGGTCAAGGATTGGAAGCGCTTCAGTATTCGAGATGTGAATCGCAACGGTCCCCGCTTTGCCCGCAAGAGCAGTCGTCATGCCGCAAAGCTGCTGGTCGAGTTGATTGATCATCAGTGGTTGATCTCCGACGGCCACACCTTCGAGGTGCGCCATGTTCAATCTTGATGAAGCGCTGCGCAACCATCTGGCTCAACGCCAAAAGGAGCCGAAAGTGCGATTTGTCGCCGCGACTGTCGCCACTTTGTCGCCACGTTCAAAACCAAGCAGGACGAGGGCTGTCGCCGGTGTCGCCACCCTCCGTAAAACTATGGCCTCGACGACAGCCATCATCCAATGGCTGAAAGAGGAGGGCGCAGATCTATACGCCACAGACAATACGCTGAGTTTCCGCCCGACTGATTGGGCTCAGATCGCCATTGTGAGCGCGCACTGGCGAGCCCTTTTGCATGCTCTCAGTACAGTCGATCAGGAGCAGAAAAATGGCTCGGGTCGGTAGACGAGTTGGGCGCAATTTCGGCTTCGGTCGCCAGCTCAGCTATGCCGGACCGCAAGCCCTGAAAGATCTGTTTGGCGACGGCCATTTTGCTACCGTCAAAGCCCATAGCGATCGGTGGCAGGCCTTCGTGAATTGGTGTCGATCCGAGGAAGGGCCAAGGCTCAATGACGCGCGTCAGATCGACCGCGAGATCCTCATGCGGTACGCCGCCTATATGAGGCAGCAGGTTGACCAGGGCAGCGTCGGCATCGCCACCGCGCAGAACCGACTGTCAAGCGTGAACCGAACGATGGCTGCGCTGCGTGGTGATCAGTACGTCAAAATCTCCAGTCCGAGCAAGGCGCTGGGTTTGCAGCGCTCAAGCGTACGGGGGGAGGCACCGCAAGGCCAAGATCGTGCTCAGATCGAATTGATCGCACGCGCGCTGTCAGAGCGAAGTCAGCAACGAGTGGCCGCAATTGTGCATCTGGCCCGCGAGACTGGTATGCGTCTGCGTGAAGCGATCTTGGCGGACCTGCCCCGACTGCAACGTGAGGCGCGGCAACTGGGCAAGATCAACATCCAGGACGGCACCAAAGGCGGCCGATCAGGCGCGTCAGCACCGCGTTGGATCGCGGTCACTGATCAGATCCATGGCGCCTTGGATAGGGCCTGGAAGGCTTCACCCAGTTGCAGTCGGAACCTGTTGGCTCCCAGCGAGAGCTACAAAGAGTTTATGCAATTAGTTGTGCGACCGGCACGGGACCTCCTGCATGAACATGGATTGAAAGGCTTTCATGAGCTGCGGGCGGCTTACGCCTGTGAGCGCTATAAGCAGATGACCGGCTTTCCTGCACCTGTAAATGGCGTTCGTGTTCATCGCGAAGATCGAGAGCTTGATCTGCGGGCGCGACAGCAGATCAGCCACGAGTTAGGACATAACCGCATCGATGTGGTGAGTGCCTACATCGGAGGTCGGCGATGACGGCCGAGTTCGACATAGCGTTGTTCCTGCGCCCTGTGCTCAAAGGTGGACATGCCACGCAGCAGCGGCACATCAGGCAAGCAGAAAGGATGCACGAGGTGATTCGTGAACGCTGGGGGTGCGCGACTCCCTGGTCCTGGAGAGAAAAGCACGTGAGATGGTTTCTGGAGCACTATTTGCGATGCTCAGCTCCAGCTACCATCTACTACTACGAGTTAACAGCAGGGTTGATCCGCCGTAGAAAGGCAAAAGTCGTGATTGTCTGATAGACCTTTAAGCGTGAGCCCCCGAGTATGGGAATGCGGAGCCTTCCCATACTCAGGGGCTTGGCTGAAGAGGCGCAGGCATACCAGAGATCTGGCGACTGTCGTCACTCCTTTCGCCCTACTACACGACACGGATCGTAGCCGGTGGCGCGTACTTTTTGGATGTTCAGCGAATCGGTACGACGTTGCGATGTAAGCGTCCAGCCCGCCCACCTTCTCCTCGAGCACCCCTGCCCGCATCCTCTGTATTTTTCAGCAGGGGATTCACATGGAAACGATGCACGCGCGGCGCGAGTCCTGGGCCAGGCATGTCCAGGC
>NZ_WKCD01000384.1:0-4106 GCF_021606625.1 Pseudomonas sp. PA-4-8C | reverse complement strand
TTTATCAACAGCGTCTCCGCCGACCGTTCCGGGAACATTCCCAAGTATTTGGCCGAGCTTCATGCTTCAGCGCCGCACTACGTGCTGCCGCATCGACGTGAGGAGCGCGTTTATCCTCGGGCGATTCGGCTGAAATCACCGAAGTATCCGATCAGAAATAAAAATGCCAGTCAGCTTAACTGACTGGCATTAGGCACACGGGTGCCGTCTTTAGACACAGCGAAATACTGCTCGACGACCTCATTGCTGGAATCAAAAAACGTCGGCATGGTTTTCAGCGCTTCTGGCGACTTTCCGATCTCGGCCAGAAACAATGTGGTAGGCGTCAGGTAGTCGGCAGAAGCCAGCCAGAGTTCATGGCTGTACGCGGGGGCTCCGTCGTTCATCGGCCCACTGAGCAATGGACCCAGGGCCCAGTAGACTCTGGGCAACACGGCACCTGCAAGGCAGGCGATGCTCAGTTGGAACAAGCCTCTGAATGGTTGGGCTCAATGTTCGAACAATTTGCCTTCGAACATCAGCAACCCGGGCCATTGCTTGCGGGCCTGCGGCGAAGTGCTCAGCGAAACAATCGCATCCTGGCGCCCCAAACGCTGGATCACCTCGTACTGCGAGCCTTTTTTCAGCGGCATCAGCCAGTGGCGTTCGACGCCTGCTTGCTGCCATTGATGCAATAAACCTAACGAGTAAAAACCACGATCAAACAGCGTCAGCGAGTGATCGGGGGTGGTTTCGATCAGTTGCTCGGCCAGTTTCATTTCGTTGCTGCGGTAGCCGTCAAACGCACTTCCAATCAGCAAATGGCTGGTCAACTCCATTTGGCAGACCATGCGCACCTGAGGAAAACCGGTGTCGCCATGCTGGTTGCTGGCGGAGTCATAGCGCGCCCGATTTTCCGGCGTGTCGGGCGTGCGCCAGACAACGCCATCGACGCCCAACAAACGCAGACCGGCCCAAGTCGGATGGCCGGCCGCCTCATGCCAACTTTTCTGGGTCAAATCGAAGACTTGTCGTACAGCTTCGCTGCCCAATCTCTGACGGGCCTGGACTACGGCGCTGGGGGCCACCAACGGGCGCTGGCCCGGCAACATGATGTTCATGCGACTGACCACATCCCAGGCAGACATGCGCCGGAAGAACGCCATGGAAATCACGCACCAGAGCATCATTTCCAGCGGCAAACGACGCTTGCGCAGCGTCGCCACACCCGCTTGTTCAAGCGCCTGTTCGACCAAAGAAGGATCGAGCAAGGCATCCAATCCCTCGATGGCGTTGGGGGTAGAGGCGATGTTGTGGGTCAGTTCCAGTGCCCGAGCGAGACGCATAAAAAAATCCGATGCCAGTGTAGGCATCGGATTTTGATTTTTTGCGGCCAAAGGTCAAGCGAGAAGGCTTAACTGATCGGCATTAACCCGTGTGCCGTACTTTCTGGTGCGTCCGAAAAACCTGAAGCTGGATGGCACCGCGCCCACTCTACTGTACGGCTACGGTGGCTTTGAAATCTCGTTGACCCCTTATTATTCCGGAGGCCTAGGTAGTGCTTGGTTGTCAAAGGGTGGGGTTTATGTGGTCGCTAACATCCATGGTGGGGGGGAGTATGGCCCGCGCTGGCATCAGGCGGCACTGAGAGAAAATCGTACTCGTGCCTATGAGGATTTCGCTGCTGTGGCACAGGACCTAATTAATCGCAAGATCACATCGCCGAAATACTTAGGCGTGCAGGGTGAAAGTAATGGCGGTTTGCTAACGGGTAACATGCTCACTCAGTACCCCAAACTATTCGGTGCAGTTGTGGTACAGGTACCGCTGCTCGATATGAAGCGTTTCAACCATCTGTTGGCTGGTGCTTCCTGGATGGCCGAGTATGGCAATCAGACAAGCCGGAAGAGTGGGCCTACATTCAGAAAATCTCCCCATACCACCTATTCGACTCAGCCAAGACCTACCCGCCGGTGTTCTTCCTAACATCGACCCGCGATGACCGCGTACATCCGGGTCATGCCCGCAAGATGGCAGCCAGGATGATCGACGCCAGCAAAGACGTGATTTACTACGAGAACATTGAAGGTGGCCACGGTAGCGCTGCCAGCAATGCTCAGTCGGCGCACATGGACGCTTTAATCTATAGCTTCTTGTGAGAGCATTTGAGCAAGAAATAAGAATCTGACAGTCGAGGCCGCGATAAAAAGATTGTCCGGTTGTTACGTTTTCCGACGCTGCGATTTGCGAACCTAAAACGGTTGCCACTTATGTGTATCCGTCCGGGCATCACGCCTTGCGTGATTAAACCGGCTGCCACCTATGCGGCAGCAGTTGGTCGATCTCACTCGACCGCTGCGTCGGCAGCCGCGTGAGGACATCCTTTAGATACGCGTACGGATCATGCCCATTCAGCCGCGCAGACTGGATCAAGCTCATGATCGCCGCTGCCCGTTTTCCGCTACGTAGCGACCCGGCGAGTCGAGTCAGCCGAAGGGAATTTCACCCCTCGGCTGCTCACAGAACCGTACGTGACAGTCTCCCGCCATACGGTTCTTGATCACACATTCGATGCGCGCAGTATCGGATGCCTATCTACCGCCGCGTGCTGAGCGAGCGTGCGGTAAAGCCAAGCATGTCCCGCAAAGGAAATTGCTATGACAATGCGGCTATGGAAAGCTTTTTTGGCACGTTGAAATCAGAGTTCTTTTACCTGAACAAATTCAACAGTCTCGATGAGCTTGAAGCGGGTATATAGGGCTACATACACTACTACAATCATTCGCGAATCAGGCTGAAGCTAAGTGGCCTGAGCCCTGTGGAATACAGGACTCAAGCACGACTGGCATAGAAGGTGTCCAACATTTCGGGGCCAGATCAAAATACGTGGACACCATCGCCCTTATCATCAGGATTACCATGCGCCAAAGAACCCCTGGTAATCCCCCCTGAAATCAGTGCTCGCCAGATGTAGAATTTTCTCCTAATAGGATCAAGGAAATTTTGCGTGAAAACATCACGTTTTTCAGACAGCCAAATCATCGCCATCCTCAAGCAAGCCGAAGCCGGTAGTCCGGCACCAGAGCTATGTCGCGAGCACGGCATCAACTCGGCCACTTTTTACAAATGGCGAACCAAATACGGCGGTATGGATGCGTCACTTGATGCCTCGGTTGCGCGAGCTTGAGGAGGAAAACCGTCGCCTCAAGAAGATGTACGCCGAGGAACGCCACAAAGCCGAAATCATCCAGGAGGCGATGGCAAAAAAGTGGTGAAGCCATCTCGACGACGGGAGATGGCGCTGCAAGCGGTTTGTTCAGGTCGGATCAACATCAAACTGGCGTGTAGTGCCTTCGGTGTCAGCGTCGCCTGTTATCGCTACCAGCCACGTTTGCCTTCTGAGAATGCATAGATTGCCGATCTCCTGATTCGTTTGACGCATAACCGTAAGCCTCCAGCCCAGCCACCTGTAATTCCCTACCTCAACTCGCCACGCTGTGCTCTCCAAAAAAGGAGCACACATGAAACCACCCACCACACTCACTGCCCGGCGCACATTCTGGGCTGAACATGTCCAGGCATGGCGCAGCAGTGGGTTCACGCAAGTCGCCTACAGCCCGCAGAATTCGGAAAAAATCGTACGCGTGCGACGTGAAGTCGCACCAGTTATTGTCTCACCTCGATAGAGGTAGTGAGACTCGTTGCTCCCTCAACGGTAGCCTACCGGTGCAGGCGAAGCTGGCAACGGCTTGGTCTGAAGCCACCGGGACAATGAAGTCCTTCGAAAGAGAAGGAAAAGCCGCGAGGTAATTCCAACCGCTACCAGCATCAGGTGGCGAGGATGCTTGGCTGGATAATATGACCAACATAAGTGAACTGTTGATAAACCTCGTTATTTTTAACAAGCCAAAGATGCTGACAGGCTTGGACCAAAAGGTGAGTGATGGGTTGCTCGATTACGTACTGCGGGCATAGGGACATAAACATCACCGGGGGAAAGACAGGGCGGACTCAAGTTCCAAGTGCAACAGTCAGTTGACCGTATTCAAGTTATTGGTCGCCAGGAGCTGCAGGTGCTCGGTCAGCACCTCTATGGGGAATTTCCAGCCCAGGGTTTGGCGCGGCCG
>NZ_WKCD01000383.1:0-4128 GCF_021606625.1 Pseudomonas sp. PA-4-8C | reverse complement strand
ACTCAAGACGATCTTTTGTCTATTGTGGTTAACAAGGGAACGCCGCCAGGCACCTATCAGTTGGGGGGTGACGATCCGGCGGTAATAGTGTTGTTCACGCAGTTCGTAAAACGTGCCTTGTTAGAGGCACGCAGTGGTCAGGTGGTTTTAGAGCATGTACCTGAAACGGGGTATGCCAAGGGGAACTTCGAGTGCGAATTCAACGATGAACTCAATAAGTTTTCCGCTGTTGGCTCCTTCGATGTCCATCATTCGTAGTCGGCTATGCCTGCGTGCTTGACCCTTTAGGCGCCCATCCTTGGTTATCAGGATGAGCGCCTTGCCGATTGCGGGCGAGGGCAAGCCTTATGACCGCAAAATAGTCCTCATGCTTTCAACGTACGCGTCATCCGCAACGCCAGCACACTCCCACCCACAATCACCGCCGCCAGCAGGTACAACGCCATATCCGTGGACCCGGTGGCATCCTTCACAAAACCCACGATATACGGGCTGAGAAAACCCGCCATCTGGCCCATGGAGTTGATCAACGCCAAGCCACCCGCCGCCGCGCCCGCGCTGAGCATCGCGGTGGGCACCGGCCAGAACATCGGCAGGCCGGTCAGGGCGCCCATGGTGGCGATGGTCAGGCCGAGAATGGCGATAGCGGGCGTAGTGGCGAAGTTAACGGCGATCACCAGGCCAATGGCGCCCATCAACATCGGTACCACCAAATGCCAGCGGCGCTCCTTGCGCAAATCGGCGGAGCGGCCCACCAGCAGCATGAACACCGCTGCCAACAGATACGGGATCGCGCTGAGCCAGCCAATCACCAGGTTGTCGCTGAAGCCCATGTTCTTGATGATCGACGGCACCCAGAAGTTGACCGCATACACGCCACTCTGGATGCAGAAGTAGATCAGGCCGAATGCCCAGATCGCCGGGTTCTTGAACACTTCGGCCAGGGAGTCGCTGGTGGTTTTCGGCTTGTTCGCCAGGTCAGTGGCCTGGTCGGCTTCCAGCACCGCGCGCTCATGGGGCTGGAGCCATTTGGCATTGGCGAAGCTGTCACTGAGCAGGAAGTAGGCGAGGGCGCCGAGGATTACGGTGGGGATGCCTTGCAGCAAGAACATCCACTGCCAGCCTGCCAGGCCACCTTGGCCGGCAGCGAAGTGATTGAGAATCCAGCCGGAAAACGGGCTGCCGAGCAAACCTGAAACCGGGATCGCCGACATGAACAGCGCCATGATCCGCCCACGGCGGAAGGTCGGAAACCACTGCGAAAGGTACAACACCACACCGGGGAAGAAGCCGGCTTCAGCGGCACCGGTGAGCAGGCGCAGGGTGTAGAAATGCGTGGGCGTGGTTACAAACAGCAGGCATGTGGAGAGCGTACCCCACACGATCATCATCAACGCGATCCAGCGCCGCGGGCCAAACCGGGTCAGCGCCAGGTTGCTCGGTACGCCGCACAGCACATAGCCGATAAAGAAAATCCCGGCCCCGAGGCCGTACACGGTTTCACTGAATTTCAATGCATCGAGCATCTGCAACTTGGCAAAGCCAACATTTACCCGGTCAAGGTAATTGAACAGGTAGCAGATAAAGATGAAGGGGATCAGGCGCAGGGTAACGCGCTTGTAGATGGCGTTTTTATCGTCATCGCTGGCCAGTGCGGCAGTGGCGCTCTGTGACATGGGATTCTCTCTTTATTATGATTTTACGCGGTGCGAGGGTAACGTTGACCGCCCCAACAGTCTCGATGACGTGATGGGCAACTGTCTTTGTGCTGGCGCACAGTCAAGCCATCTTTGCGCTGTGCCGGTGAACAACCTTTTTCAGGAAATTAGCCCCATGTTCGAGCTGGATCATGCCCTGGCGCAGGAGATTGTCGATCGCACCATGGCGATCCTGCCGTATAACGTCAATGTCATGGACAGCCAGGGCTTGATCCTGGGCAGCGGTGAACCGGAGCGGATCAATACCCGTCACGAAGGGGCGCAACTGGTATTGGCCAATGGGCGGGTGGTGGAAATCGACGGGCAGACCGCCAAGCATCTCAAGGGCGTGCAGCCGGGCATTAACCTGCCGCTGCTGCATGATCAACGCCTGATCGGCGTGCTGGGTATCACCGGCGAGCCGGATGGGCTGCGCACCTATGCCGAACTGGTGCGCATGACCGCTGAAATGCTGGTCAGCCAACGCCACCAGCAAGCCGAGCAACAATGGCGGCGCCAGCGTTGCGATGATCTGCTGGCCCTGCTGTTGGCCGACAGCGGCGACTCCCCACGTTTGGTGGACGAAGCCCAGCAACTGGGGCTCAAGCCACAACTGGCGCGCACGCCGTACCTGTTTGAACTGGGCCCCGGCCAAACGGCGGAGGCTTTGAGCGCCTGGCTCGCCAGCCGTTACCCGGACAGTTGGTGCGTCAGTTCTGCGCAGTTTTCCTTGCTGTGGTGCCGACCCGCCGCGGTGCAGGTCGATAATCCCCGCTTGTTGGAAAAGCTCGACGGCCTGGGCTGGAACGTCCTGCGCGTGGCCATCGGCGGGCAAGCGGAAGGGTTGGCGGGGGTGCGCCGCTGTTACCGCCGGGTCGGTGATCTGCTCGCTTATGGCCGCGATATCCTGCCGCAATCACGGCTGTTGACCCTCAACCGTTATCGCCTGCCGGTGATGCTGTGGCGTCATCGCAACGACGACGCCCTGGACGAACTGCTCAATCCGTTGCGCAAAGTGTTGGCCAAGGACAGCAACGGGCAACTGCTCGCCACGTTGCGCAGTTGGTGTGAACACGACGGGCAAAGCCAGGCGTGTGCCGACGCCTTGGGCATTCACCGCAACAGCCTGCGCTACCGCATGGAGCGAATCGCTGAACTCAGCGGCGTGGACCCGCTGACGCTCGATGGGATGCTTGCCTTGTACCTGGGCGTCCAATTGCTGCCCCAGAGCGAACGCTAAAATTCGCACGATGTTATTAGCTGTTCTCCCTGTCACGGCTTACGTTTTTCCAAGCTGGCAATGAACTCATCGAGGATGCGCTTGCTTTCGGCAGCTTCTTCTGCACTGGGCCCGCGAATGTTGGCCCAGGGGTCCGGCTTGTGCGCGACCGAGCCGTAGCGGATGCGTACGGATTTGAGGATTGCGTCCCACACGGCCATGGCTTCGTAGTCGGTGAGGGAAGGGTTGACGGGTTCTGGTGACGCGGGTCGTTGCCAGAGAGGCAGTTCGTAGCCTTTGTTGGCGAATTGGGGAAGGGTCCAGCGCACTAGGTCTTCGGGTTCGTTGGGATCAACTGGCTCTCCTTTCATGCCACCCGCCGACAAACGGATGCTCATGCCAGGCCGAGCCAGCGAAGGATTGTCCCGGTAGTTTTCGCTCACAAAGAGTATTTGACGGTGAGTGTCATCGCTGAAGCCGATCAGGGACTCTTCGGCTTGCATGCCGGCCAACGTAATTTTCCTTGCCCGCAAATTTTCGTAATCCCCTGCGAGAAAAATTTGCCCGTCTTTGGGAGTGCGGACGTGCAAGCGTTCTTCATCATCAGGCGACAAAGCGTTGATATAGATACTCAGCGAGACATCTGAGGCTGGTGGGCTAAAGTCGAAACTAGCGATCTCCTGATCGTGATGACTGCGAATGACAACCGGCCCAAGCGCAAACCCCGCGCCTGCGGTTTCAGGGGGGACTTTGAAGATCTCTTTTGAAAGTTTTAACAGACGATCTTCAACAGGGGCGGTATTACCATTGAAGGAGTCAGCGCGGAGCATGACGTAAACGTCACCAATCAACAGATGGGACTCATGCACGAACCAGTCTGCAATTTCAACGCTCTCGTAGTACTGCAATAACCTATGTTGTGCCGTTACGACTTTCGCCGATACCAGCATCGACACATCGGAATGATTGTAGTTTTTTACGGAAGCAATCCGACTCGCTCGCTCGTACACAGCCGCATCAAACCGCTCTCGCGTCACTCCCTCTCCTAACACCCGCACTTCAACGGATGCATGATCGGCCCCCAGCCCGTAGTACAACTTCACATCCCCGCCCCCCGTCCAGCTGGCGGGCAAATCTATCAGCCCACGGCCCAGCGCCCAGGTGCGCATGTTGCTGGTCAATTCGTGCACGGTTTGTTTCTCCTGTTCACTG
>NZ_WKCD01000382.1:0-4139 GCF_021606625.1 Pseudomonas sp. PA-4-8C | reverse complement strand
GGAAATACATAAAGGTGGAGACGGCTGAAGACGGGAAAATAACCCTAACACCATCGGCAAGTCTCAGGATCTCAGATGCGTTTATTATGGTAGCTCCTCCGACTCAGTACTACGTAGCTCGTCCAAACTCATTTGGGTTTTCTGGGGCCGTTACCTACACAGCAATAAATATGCTAAATAACCCGCCCGCCCTAGTGACAGCAAAGGCACAGCTTGCCGGTGTATACATGACTGTTATTTTCGGGTAGTTCGCTATGTTCTGTAGCGAGTAGAGGATAGTGCTGAGGCCGAAAGGCCTCATGCCTATTTGGTTGTGTACGCCTTTCTGAGTGAAAGGAACGGCTTCTCAATAAAGTTGAAGCTCAACCACGACACTGCCAGGACTGCAGGAATTATAATGAGCAGACCATTAAGAATGGCGTTGGTGTTTTGACCGTCAGTAAATGTAATCCATAAGTTGTTCTTGATCACTGCGTCAATTACTAGGCCGTGCGTTATGTACGCCGAGTAGCTAAGCTCTCCGAGTGCTGCTACGATTCCGCTTACAAATGTTAGCTTTGTGAAGTCGCTGCTTAGGTAAGATATTACTAAGAATCCCCAAGCTATTGGTTCTAATAGTCCGATTATCGACTTGTCCGGCCAAGGAGAGTACCAGGCTCCTATATTTGGAAGCCAGTATGTCATTGAGAAAACGCCCAATATTGAAAGGACAAGTACAGGAAAGCTTGCAAAGTATTTCTTGTAATCAATATAAATGAACGCGAAAATTATGCCAATCAGAAATTGGTCAAGCCTTCCGATGATAGTCATGTAATAAAAATTGTTGTCTACGGCGGCTCCGCTCATTGGGTTGACTTGGTAAAGTATTAATGTTCTCCACAGTATCCAGAAAACCAACAAACCAAACACGTACCGTCTTCCGAAGTTTCGTACAAAAGCCATGATAAATGGAAATATCAGGTAGAATTGAAGCTCTACAGCAATTGTCCATGTAGGGCCTAGGAATTTCATTGTTGGAGAGCTTTCAATATTGCTGAAAAGGAATATTGATAGAAAGTCGTTAAAGGTTGCGGTGTCTCGGTGTATTGCCATTGCGGTGAATGCAACAACCAGGAAAAGAGGGAAAACCCTAAGAATTCTGTTTTGAATGAAGGAGGAGTATTTGAGTTCCTTTTTTCCTCCTTCTGCTATCAGCGTAAACAGGAAGCCGCTCAGGACAAGGAATAAAGTTACACCAGTGCTTCCATACATTATCATGAACATAAAGAAATTTTTGGACTCGGCACCGCCTGAGACTATGTAAGTGTGAACCAGGATAACTAGAGACGCCGCGTAAAAGCGTAGATGATCAACTCTGGGCATGTAGTTAATATTTTTGCTGTGTGCCATGGAATCCTTTTCCTGTTATTTTGGTGGCGTATAGGATTCAGGAGTCTACTAGTCATTTGGGCATCCGTCCGAACCGATTGAGCGTGCATACCATTCATCTGAAATGATAATATTGATTTTATTTCGCAGGGATCGATTCGATGCGTAAAAGCAGTGTGTTTTACGGAGGCATAATTAGCCTTCTCGTCGCCGTCATTGTTGCTGCTTGGTGGTACAAAAATAGCACTGCTCCAGAGAGCGATTTTAAGCTTGAGGATGGCTACAGCGTTGTGATTACTGGGGATTCCCTATCATTCAACTCCTTTGAGTTCGATAGCTTCGAGCCTCTGGCGCCAGCTGACTACGCTTACAAAAACCCTTATGGCCTGGCGAGCTGGGGTCACATGACGCGGGACACCCTTTACTCCTCGGCCGATGGATTTCGCTTGGGCGACACATTGTCATACGAGGTCACCAAGGGGGTCACCCCTCATCGCAACGTCAATGGCCTATACGGATCCCCATTCAATGGACGAATGAGGACGTATCTCGTCCCAAACAAAGACAGCGTGATCACTATCAAGGGTGTGGGTGGAGATTATCCTGGCGTGGCTCGTCTGATGTTCTTCACGGGCGCTTCAGACTTCACCAACATCGCCAAATTTGACATCTACAGCAACGGGGTTTATCAGCGCACTGTTAGCCTCAAGGGTGATGACAATTTCTATCGTGGCAGATATCAACTGAACGTTGACGGAATCCCCGTGGAGGCTGGCGGGTCGGTGGTCATCAAGAATATTGTCCCGGCAAGCAATGACGGATCGCCTGCAGCGGTGCAAATTGTAGGCGTATCGCTCACGCAACCATCAGTGCACATGACGGGCCACGGAATGTGGACGAGCCAGCAAGTGCTGGACGACTTCGACAACATGGTTGGTCAGTACAAGCCTGACCTGGTCTTCTATCAGATCGGCGCTAATGATATTGGCCTGAACATCCCTGTAGCGACCTTCAAGGCAAATCTTGAACTGTTCGTTCAGAAGGTCAGGGCATTGAAGCCATCCGCTAAAATCGTACTCATCACAGCTACACCTAGCAAATACCACCCCAACAGGACTGATGCGGCTGGGTATTTGAATGCAGCTCAGCAGGTATCGCAGCAATACGATTGCAAGCTTGTCGACCTTTACGAACTGCTCAGCGGGCTGGATCCAGCGAAGTGGCGCCATGACGATGTGCACGCGAGCATAGAGGGCGGCCAGTTGATCTATGACGAGATCAGGAAAAAGGCTTTCCCTGGAGTGAAGCTGGGAAGCGGTTACAAGCCAGATGCTCGATACCAGGTTGATCGAGAGCCGCGATGAACCTTGAGTGGAACGCCAGAATTGAACATAAAGTAAAGAGCCAGCTCATCTAATTAAGCCAACCAAAACATATTGCCCGCCACTGAGCGGGCTTTTTTTCGTCTGGAGAAAAGCATGAACGCAACCGAGAAAGACCGGGATATCCTGGCGCGGACTTTGTACGGCGAAGCCCGTGGCGAGGGTCTGGCCGGCCAGATCGCCGTGGCCTGGACCATCCGCAACCGTGTGTTCGATGGCAAGGCCAAGTCTTGGTGGGGCGAGGGCTATGCCGGTGTGTGCCTCAAACCCTGGCAGTTCAGTTGCTGGAACCAGAACGACTCGAACTACGCCTACCTGAGCGGTGCCAAGCAGATCCCGGCGGCCCAGTTCGCCCAGGCCCAGCGTGCGGCTGACCAGGTGATGTCTGGTGCGGTACCGGATCCAACCGGCGGGGCCACGCACTACTACGCAACGACAATGCCGAAGGCCCCGGCCTGGGCGGCGAAGGCCACGCAGACGCTGCGCCTGGGTCACCATGTCTTCTTCAAGGACGTGCCGTGATGACGCCTGGGCAAATTCTTGGCGCGATCCTGCTGGCCCTGGCCATCGGGTTTGGTGGCGCCTGGCAGGTTCAGGCCTGGCACCTTGGCGAAAGGCTGGCTGAGCAGGCCGGCCTTCACAAGGATGACCTGGCCGCGATCAGCAATGCCGCCGCCGCCCAGGTCAGCACCGAGCGGGGAAAACGCTGGGCTGCCGAACAGCGCACCACCAGCGCCGACCAACAACACTTCAAGGAACTTTCCGATGCTCAACGCAACCAGGCTCGCCTGCGTGACCAGCTTGCTACTGCTGATGTGCGGCTGTCAGTCTTTCTCGACGCCACGGATTCAGCCAGTGGCTGCAGTGTGCCTGCCACCCCCGGCACCGGCAGCGTGGTTCATGCAGCCCGTCGAGCCAAACTTGACCCAGCGCATGCTCAACGAATTATCCGAATCACAGATGACGGGGACGACGCCATAATTGCATTGCGTGCTTGCCAGGCGTACGTGCGGGCTATTGTGCGCTGATAGGCTTGATCAGTTCAGGCCCTTTGTTCCGCACGTTGCCCACGGCCGTGTCGACCTTGAACCACTCGAATACCTCGGCCGGCTCGCCCTGGTGCAGCACCATCTGCTCTGCGCGCTCCTTGGGTGTGGCCGGGTCGAGCCATTCCCTGGCCAAGTCAGGTGTCAGCACCACGGGACGACGGTCGTGGACATCCACCATGCCCCCGGCACTGTCGGCGGTGATGATCACGAAGCCATCATGCTCGCCTGGGCCTTCGTCTGCGCCAGGTAGCTGGCCGATAGCAGCACAGAATATCGGTGCACCATCGCGGCGGCGGATCAGGTAGGGCTGCTTTTTTGGGCCGCCTTCATCCACCCACTC
>NZ_WKCD01000381.1:0-4182 GCF_021606625.1 Pseudomonas sp. PA-4-8C | reverse complement strand
GGGTACCTATATCCAGGACGTCGGCGCCATGACCCCGGTGTTCTTCACCTTCACCGACCGTCAGCGCGCGTACAAGGTCATCGAAGCCATCACTGGCTTCCGTCTGCACCCGGCCTGGTACCGCATTGGCGGGGTGGCCCACGACCTGCCGAACGGCTGGGAGCGCCTGGTCAAGGAATTCATCGACTGGATGCCCAAGCGTCTGGACGAATACCAGAAAGCCGCCCTGGACAACAGCATCCTCAAAGGCCGCACCATCGGCGTCGCGCAGTACAACACCAAAGAGGCCCTGGAATGGGGCGTCACCGGTGCCGGCCTGCGTTCCACTGGTTGCGACTTCGACCTGCGTAAAGCGCGCCCATACTCCGGCTACGAGAACTTCGAGTTCGAAGTACCGCTGGCGGCCAATGGCGATGCCTACGACCGTTGCATCGTGCGCGTCGAAGAAATGCGCCAGAGCCTGAAGATCATCGAGCAGTGCATGCGCAACATGCCGGCCGGCCCGTACAAGGCGGATCACCCGCTGACCACGCCGCCGCCCAAAGAGCGCACGCTGCAGCACATCGAAACCCTGATCACGCACTTCCTGCAGGTTTCGTGGGGCCCGGTGATGCCGGCCAACGAATCCTTCCAGATGATCGAAGCGACCAAGGGTATCAACAGTTATTACCTGACGAGCGATGGCGGCACCATGAGCTACCGCACCCGGATTCGTACCCCAAGCTTTGCCCACTTGCAGCAGATCCCTTCGGTGATCAAAGGCGAGATGGTCGCGGACTTGATTGCGTACCTGGGTAGTATCGATTTCGTTATGGCCGACGTGGACCGCTAAGCATGAACAGCACGCTTATCCAGACAGACCGTTTCACCTTGAGTGAAACCGAGCGCTCGGCCATCGAGCACGAGCTGCATCACTACGAAGACCCGCGCGCGGCGTCTATCGAAGCCCTGAAGATCGTCCAGAAGGAACGTGGCTGGGTGCCCGACGGCGCCCTCTACGCCATCGGCGAGATCCTCGGCATCCCCGCCAGCGACGTTGAAGGCGTGGCCACGTTCTACAGCCAGATCTTCCGTCAGCCGGTGGGCCGCCACATCATTCGCGTGTGCGACAGCATGGTCTGCTACATCGGCGGCCATGAGTCCGTGGTCAGCGAGATCCAGAACAAGCTGGGCATCGGCCTCGGCCAGACCACCCCGGACGGCCGCTTCACGCTGCTGCCGGTGTGCTGCCTAGGCAACTGCGACAAGGCGCCGGCGTTGATGATCGACGACGACACATTCGGTGACGTACAGCCCGCTGGCGTCACCCAATTGCTCGAGGGCTACCCATGACCCTGACTTCCTTCGGCCCGGCCAACCTGATCAAGCGTTCGGCCGAGACTCACCCCCTCACCTGGCGCCTGCGTGACGACGGCGAGCCGGTATGGCTCGACGAGTACCAGGCCAAGAACGGCTACGCGGCTGCGCGCAAAGCCTTCGCCGACATGGCCCAGGACGATATCGTCCAGACCGTGAAGGACGCCGGCCTCAAGGGCCGCGGCGGTGCGGGCTTCCCCACTGGCGTGAAGTGGGGCCTGATGCCCAAAGACGAATCCATCAACATCCGCTACCTGCTGTGCAACGCAGATGAAATGGAGCCCAACACCTGGAAAGACCGCATGCTGATGGAGCAACTGCCCCATCTGCTGATCGAAGGCATGCTGATCAGTGCCCGTGCGCTGAAAACCTACCGTGGCTACATCTTCCTGCGTGGCGAGTACACCACCGCCGCCAAGCACCTCAACCGTGCCGTGCAAGAAGCCAAGGCCGCAGGCTTGCTAGGCAAGAACATCCTCGGTTCCGGCTTTGACTTCGAACTGTTCGTGCACACCGGCGCCGGGCGTTATATCTGCGGTGAAGAAACCGCACTGATCAACTCCCTCGAAGGCCGCCGCGCCAACCCGCGCTCCAAGCCGCCCTTCCCCGCCGCCGTGGGCGTGTGGGGCAAGCCGACCTGCGTGAACAACGTCGAGACCCTGTGCAATGTGCCAGCGATCATCGCCGACGGCGTGGACTGGTACAAATCCTTGGCCCGTGAAGGCAGCGAAGACATGGGCACCAAGCTCATGGGCTTCTCCGGCAAGGTCAAGAACCCTGGCCTGTGGGAGCTGCCGTTCGGCGTGACCGCGCGCGAGCTGTTCGAGGACTACGCCGGCGGCATGCGCGACGGCTACACCTTGAAAGCCTGGCAGCCAGGCGGCGCCGGTACCGGCTTCCTGCTCCCTGAGCACCTCGACGCACAGATGTATGCCGGCGGCATCGGCAAGGTGGGTACCCGGATGGGTACTGGCCTGGCGATGGCGGTCGACAACACGGTGAACATGGTCTCGCTGCTGCGCAACATGGAGCAGTTCTTTGCCCGTGAATCGTGCGGTTTCTGCACCCCATGCCGCGACGGTCTGCCGTGGAGCGTCAAGCTGCTGATGGCCCTGGAAAATGGCGAAGGCCGCGAGGGTGACATCGAAACCCTGCTGGGCCTGGTCGGCTTCCTCGGCCCAGGCAAGACCTTCTGTGCTCACGCACCGGGCGCCGTGGAGCCATTGGGCAGCGCAATCAAATACTTCCGCTCGGAGTTCGAAGCCGGCATCGCGCCCACCAGCGCCGCCGTCCCGCCTCTGGCGAAGCCGATCGTAGTCGGCGCGTAACGCTTAAACAGGCGAAGGGTCCGTGCCCTTCGCCTGCTCATGTGCTGACGCCTTCAAGGCTGTGTAGATGCACATGAATAACAAGATTCCATTAGCCACGCCCGCTGACAACGGGCCAACGAAGAACTTTGAACCATGGCCACTATCCACGTAGACGGCAAAGCGCTCGAAGTCGATGGGGCGGACAACCTGTTACAGGCGTGTCTGTCACTCGGCCTCGACATCCCGTATTTCTGCTGGCACCCCGCGCTTGGTAGCGTCGGTGCCTGTCGCCAGTGTGCGGTCAAGCAATACACCGACGAGAACGACACCCGTGGTCGTATCGTCATGTCCTGCATGACCCCAGCCACCGACAACACCTGGATCTCCATCGACGATGAAGAATCCAAGGCATTCCGCGCCAGCGTTGTCGAATGGCTGATGACCAACCACCCCCACGACTGCCCGGTCTGTGAGGAAGGCGGTCACTGCCACCTGCAAGACATGACGGTGATGACCGGCCACAACGAGCGCCGTTATCGCTTCACCAAGCGTACCCACCAGAACCAGGACCTCGGCCCGTTCATTTCCCACGAAATGAACCGCTGCATCGCCTGCTACCGCTGCGTGCGCTTTTATAAGGACTACGCCGGCGGCACCGACCTGGGCGTGTTCGGCGCCCACGACAACGTGTACTTCGGTCGCGTTGAAGACGGCGTGCTGGAGAGCGAGTTCTCCGGCAACCTCACCGAGGTCTGCCCGACCGGTGTGTTCACCGACAAGACCCACTCCGAGCGCTACAACCGTAAGTGGGACATGCAGTTTGCACCGAGCATCTGCCATGGCTGCTCCAGCGGTTGCAACATCTCCCCGGGCGAGCGCTACGGCGAACTGCGTCGCATCGAAAACCGCTTCAACGGTTCGGTCAACCAGTACTTCCTGTGCGACCGTGGCCGTTTCGGCTATGGCTACGTCAACCGCGAAGACCGCCCACGCCAGCCACTGTTGGCCGATGGCGCCAAGCTGAGCCTGGACGCCGCGCTGGATAAGGCCGCCGACCTGTTGCGCGGCCGTAACATCGTCGGTATCGGTTCACCACGTGCCAGCCTCGAAAGCAACTTCGCCTTGCGCGAGTTGGTAGGTGCCGAGCACTTCTACTGCGGTATCGAAGCCGGCGAGCTGGAGCGCATCCGTCTGGTCCTGCAAGTGCTGAACGACAGCCCGCTGCCGGTTCCGAACATGCGCGACATCGAAGACCACGATGCGATCTTCGTGCTCGGTGAAGACCTGACCCAGACCGCCGCGCGTATCGCGCTGTCCCTGCGTCAATCGGTCAAAGGCAAGGCCGAAGAAATGGCCGACGCCATGCGCGTACAGCCGTGGCTCGACGCGGCCGTGAAAAACATCGGCCAGCACGCGCTGAACCCGCTGTTTATCGCTTCTCTGGCTGAAACCAAGCTCGACGACATCGCCGAAGAATGCGTGCACGCTGCGCCGGACGACCTGGCCCGCCTCGGTT
>NZ_WKCD01000380.1:0-4210 GCF_021606625.1 Pseudomonas sp. PA-4-8C | reverse complement strand
GGTTCGAGCGGCGGCAACATTGGCATCGTGACCATTCGCCCGACCAAGGAAACCGGCGCCTTCGTCAAACAGGTCGTCGGCAGCAATGCCACACGCAAGACCTTTGCCCGCCTCAATACCGGCGAAATCAACGGCTTGAGCAACTGGCTGTCGGTGTCCCATACCGAAGGAGAGATGTGGCGCGGTTCGGGCGCGGTACGCGCGGACAAGGTGGAGTGGAACAGCTTTTTCGACGCTGGCAATGGCAACACCGCCAACCTGATCCTCAAGTACCACGAGCAGGACAACAACAGTTACAGCCAGTTGACCAAGGCGCAGTTCCAGCAATATGGCCGCAAGTACGACCCTTATCCGGCAACACCCAGCGTGGGCAGCAACGGCAAGTACAACAGCTATTACGCCCTGGCGCAGAACCCGTTCCAGACGTTCACCGCCGTGCTCAACACCCAGTTCAAACTGGCCGATAACCTCGCGCTGTCGGTGATCCCGTATTACTACTGGGGCAATGGCAGCGGCGTCGGTTCATCCAGCTATGCCCTCAACCGTGGCTCCAACCAGGGCGGTGTGTTCGACCTCGGCAACCTGCCCACCGCCGCCCAATACAACGCCGACGGCACACCCAACAGCGGCGTGTACTACCGCCCTTCACGTACGCAAACCTGGCGTCCGGGTATCACCACCAAGCTGACCTGGGACCTGGGCGACCACAGCCTGCAATTCGGTTACTGGTACGAGCGCGCACGCCAGAGCCAGACCCAGCCGTTCATTCCGCTCAAGAGCAACGGCAAGCCGGTGGACACCTGGCCTGATTCCAACAGCGCCATCGTCGATGCCAACGGCAACACCGTGCAGGGTCGCGACCGTTTCACCGTGACGCCTGCGCAAAAGGTCTGGGCCCAGGACACCTGGTACATCAACCCGGACTGGACCTTCATCGCAGGCCTGGCCTACATGAACGTCGAGCGTGAAGGCACCAACCACGGCAGCCTCAACGAACGCCCGGAAAAACGTAACCAGACCTACAACAAACTGCTGCCCAACGCCGGCCTCAAATACCAGCTGGACGAGCGTGACCAGTTGTTCTACAGCCTGTCGCGCAACATGCGCGTGCCGCAGAACTACGTGCTCTACGACAAAGGCGCCGGCTCGATCGACGCCGAACCGGAAACCAGCTGGAACCATGAACTGGGCTGGCGCTACAGCGGCGACGACATGAACCTGGCCGCCACCCTGTTCTACATGGACTTCAAGAACCGCCAGGTGTCGTCCCGGGACATCAACGGTGACTTTGCCGACATCAACGCCGGCTCCGTGGTCAACAAAGGGCTGGAGCTGGAGTGGAGCGGCCAGTTGCCCCACCACTTCAATTACTACACCTCCTACACCTACACCAAGGCCGAGCAGCAGGATGACCTGACCGTCTACAACGCCGGCAAACCCATCGTGCTGCCCACCAGTGGCAAGCAGTTCGCCAACGTGCCCAAGAACATGCTGGCGGCCAACATCGGGTATGACGACGGTCGCTTCTACGGCACCTTCGGCGGCAAGTACACCAGCAAGCTCTACGGTGACCTGACCAACGACGAGGCGATTTCCGGCCGCACCGTGTTCAACCTCGGCGCCGGTATTTACCTGCCGGTGGACAAGAAGGTGGTCAAGGACGCGACCCTGCGCCTGAACGTCGACAACCTGTTCGACAAGAAATACCTGGACGGCGTGTACACCACCAAGACCAACGCGGCCAGCTATAGCGGTTTCCGCGATGGGGACCCTGCGTACATCGTCGGCCTGGACCGTACCGTCACGGTTTCGCTGGAAGCGAATTTCTAAGACTCACCTCAAGAGGAACACCATCATGGATATGAACCTGCTCCACGACGTCACCTTCTATGTGATGTACGCGGCGATGGCCATTGCGATCTTCATCGCCATCGAACGCGGTATCTACTTCGCCTACGTACGCCGCCAGGCTCGCGCATTGATCGACGCCCTGGGCGCCAACGTACACAGCGAGCGCGACCTGCCGGAAAACCTGACCCGTCGCGACAGCCTGCCGCTGAACATGATCCTGCCGGTGCTGGCCCAGAAGGCAACCCACGGTTCGCGCAAGGACCTGGACGACGAGATCGACACCCAGTACCTGAAGACCCGCGCCCCACTGGCCCGCAGCCTGTGGATTATCGAGACCATCACCACCGCCGCCCCGCTGCTGGGCCTGCTGGGTACCATTCTCGGCATCATAGACACCTTCAAGGCGCTGGCCACCGCGGGCGTGTCGGACCCAGGGCAGATTTCCGGGGGTATCGGGACGGCGTTGTTCGCCACGGGATTAGGTATCGCCATCGCGCTGTTTTGCGTGGTGTTTCACAACTTTTTCCAGGACAGCCTGGAGCGCATCAACGACCAGTTGAAGATCCTGCTGATCCGCGCCGCCACCGGCGCCCGCGCACAGGATGAAGTGCCCCATCGCGTACCCACCCCGCTGCACAGCCGCACGGCCTGACCTGCAGGGCGGGCGCCTTGGGCGCTCGCCTTTTCCTTTGGTGCGATGAGACGCTTATGTCCCTTTCGATAAAGTTGCGTATCGCCGGCCTGACCGGCTTGCTCCTCAGTCCGTTGGCCCAGGCGGACTTTTCCATTCCAGGCTTTGAACTGGTGCACACCGTGCCCGTGGACACCGCCCTTAGCACCGACGATTTACGCCAGCCCGGCCCGGTATGGATCGAGCTGTTCGACGGCGCCAAAAGCCGCATTGATATCGGCCAGTTCTACGCCGCGGACCACCCAGGTTCGGTGATGAACAAGGTGCTTGATCACCTGGAAGCCGCCGGCAAACGCGGCGTGAAGATTCGTTTCCTGCTCGAAGAAAAAGGCATCAAGCTGTCGGACGCCGCCACCCTGGAACGCTTGCGCGCCATTCCCAACCTGACCTTGCGCGTGCTGCCTTACGGGCAACTGAGCGGCGGAATCATCCACGCCAAGTACCTGCTGGTGGATGGCAAGCAAGCGTTTGTCGGCAGTCAGAATTTCGACTGGCGCGCCCTGGAACATATCCACGAAACCGGGCTGCGCATCACTGACGAAACGGTGGCGGGCCAGGTGCAGGCGATCTTCGAGCAAGACTGGCAAGCTCAGGCCGCGCTGGCGGGGAAACACCCGGTGCCGCTACCCGCCAGCGGCCAGGCACCTGCACGTACCGGCAACTACTTGGTGGCCAGCCCGCAACGCTACAACCCGCCCGGCGTGGGCGACTCACAGCTGGAACTGCCGCGCCTGCTGGGCGAAGCCAAAAAAGAAGTGCGCGTGCAATTGCTCGACTACGCGCCGCTGTCCTACGGACCGGATCGCACCCGGCCGTACTACGCCGTGATCGACAACGCCGTGCGCGCCGCCGCTGCCCGTGGCGTGTCGATCAAGCTGATGGTGTCCAACTGGAACACCGACCCACTGGAGCTGCCTTATCTCAAGAGCCTGGCGGTGCTGCCTAATGTCGAGATCAAGATCGTCACCCTGCCCGAAGCCAAGCAAGGCTTTATCCCTTATGCGCGGGTGATCCACAGTAAAACCATGGAGGTCGACGGCCAGGTGGCGTGGGTTGGCACCAGCAATTGGTTGGGCGGCTACCTGGATAATTCGCGCAATCTGGAGGTGGTGATGCGCAGTGAGGCGATGGCCAAGCGCGTAGGCCAGTTGCATGAACAGCTGTGGGATGGGCCCTATGCCAAAGCGCTGGATGTGTCGGCCGACTATGCGCCTCCCCACCCAGGTACGCGGTAAGTGACGGCGCGCAGGCACGGCGTTGTGTTTTCCTGATTGGCCGCTAGTCTTAGCATTTTCCGGCTGCAGCTTTAGCGGTGCTGCGTCCGGAGTCCACTTGCCACGAGACCACAGCCATGAAAACCGCTTTGCTTCGCACCACTTGTACGCTGCTTATGCTTATCTCCCTCGCAGCTTGCATCAACAGCCGTCAGCCCATCACGCTGGTCACCCTCGCCGACGGCACCCGCGGTTTGAAGAGCGCGGTTGATATTGGCCCTCCTGGCCCTTCCCAGGGCGATCTGTTCGTGTTCGACCAACCACTGATGGATCAGGACCGCCGTGATATCGGCAGCAACAGTGGCTACTGTGTCAGCACACGGCCAGGCGTTCACAGCCAATGCCAATGGACGTTACTGTTCTTCGGCTCAGGTGGCGCTGTTACAGGTACCGT
>NZ_WKCD01000038.1:0-34152 GCF_021606625.1 Pseudomonas sp. PA-4-8C | reverse complement strand
CGTGGGAATGCAGCCTAGGACGCTCTGCGTCCCAAAGCATGACGCAGAGCGTCATAAAATGCATTCCCACGCAGAGCGTGGGAACGATCAGCCTGCTACCATGCGCGCCTACACCCCTGCCGTGACGACGCCAGCCAATGCCCATCGCTTCCCCCTCTTCCCTGACGCCTGTGCTCACGCACTTCCATGACCTGATCGTGCCGCTCTGGCAAGGCCCGGGCTGGAATGCCGACCTGGCATTGCCCTTTGAGGCCCTGGACGCCGATCACCAGCCACTGCCCCCCCAGCGCTATCGCGCCATGGCCTGCGCTCGGCAGTTGTACCTGTTCGCCAGCCTGATCGGCGAACCCGGCGCGGCTTTTGCCGAAGAACGTGCGGCGGCGCTGTTTCGCTCCCTGCAACGGCACTTTCATGATGCCGAACACGGTGGCTGGTTCTACAGCATCGACCCCGCCGGCCAACCGCTGGACAAGCGCAAAGACCTCTACACCCACGCCTTCATTATTTTTGCCTGCGCCCATTACTGGGCCAAGGTGCGTGAGCCGCTGGTAGAGTCGGTGCTCAACGCCGCCCTGGAAGTCGTCGCTCAACGCTTTGCCACCGGCGACGGGTTGTACGAGGCAGTACTGGAGCGCAACTGGGCCTCACTCAACGCAGGCCCCTTGCAAAACCCGTTGATGCACCTGGCCGAAGGTTTCCTGGCCACCCTCGCGGTACGTGAGGACGCCCAGGTACAAGCGGCCCTGCTGGCACTGGCGACGGCCATGCAGCAACGCTTCATCGACCGCGAGCACGGCGTGATGATGGAAAAACCTTTGGGCGCTGTGGATAACTGGTTTGAGCCGGGGCACCAGTTCGAATGGTTCTTTTTGCTCGAATCTTCAGCTGTGCTGCGCGGCACCGCGCTGCATGGCTCGCTGACACGGGCATTTGCCTATGCCGAGCACAAGGGTGTGGATAAGTTAAGCGGCGCGGTCAGCGGCATGCTCGCGCTGGATGGCACGGTGCGCGACGGTACCCAACGGATCTGGGCGCAGGCCGAGTACCTGCGGGCACTGACCTTGCGGCCAGGCAGCGAAGCGGTGCTGTTGCGTCAGTTGCAGGCGTTGCAACAGCGCTTTTTGCATGCAAAGGGTTGGCATGAATGCCTGGATGCCGAGGGTAAGGTGAGCCGGCGGGATATGCCTTCGACTACGCCTTATCATTTGGCGACTTGCTATCAGGGCTTGGTCCAGCATCTGGGCTGACCTGCAAGGCCCCATCGCAGGCAAGCCAGCTCCCACATTTTAATGTGCGAACACTATCAACTGTGGGAGCTGGCTTGCCTGCGATAGCCTCACCTCGGTCTAACAGACTTTAGGCAATCCACTTGCGGTCGCCTGTAAAACTGATCGTCAACCACCGCGCCGCATCCGCCGCCCCCAGCCCTGTGGATATCTCTTCACGCAGCCCATCAAGGGTGGCGACGTTATCCACCGGGTAATCCGCCGGCAGCACCACATGAATCTCGATAAACCGCGCGCGCCCGTGCTTCTGCACATAGGACACGTAGTCGTCGAAACCATGCTTGGCCTGCGCCGCGTCCATCACTTCGCGGACCTTGTCGTCCAAATGATCCGGCGCGATGCCCAATACTTCGCGCAACGCTGGGCGCAAAATCTTGAATGCCGGCGCCAGCATGCTCAGGGCCAGCAGGATCAGGATCAACGGGTCGACGTAGACCGCCCACTCGCCATAGCCCTGTGACTTTAGCAACAGCGCGGCCAGGAAGCTGATCAGCAAACCCACCGACAGCATCGCGTCCACCAGCCAGCTGATGTTGTCGAACTGGATCAATGACGACTTGAGTGTGCGATTGCGGTAGCGCACATAGAAGAAGTACGCGAACTCCACGACGGTAAACACCGCCGCATAAATGATCACCAGCCCCAACTCGATTTCGCGCCCGCCATTGATAATGCCGAACACGCCATTGAGGAACGCGTAGATGGCGATCAACAGCAGGAAACTGCCTTCTATCAGCAGCACCATCGGCTCCAGGTGCCAATAGCCGAACTGGAAGCGATCGTTGCTTTTTTTGGCGATCAGCTTGGCCGTGATCAGCATCAACACCTTGATGGCGGTGGCGATCAGCGAGAAAAAGCCGTCGAACAGAATGGATTGGGCGCCGGATATTACACCCGTGACAATCCCGGCGATCGCGACTGCGAACATCAGGATGGTCGATTGTTTGAGCAGTGCCTGCTCACCTCGGTTACTCACATTGCCTCCTGTCAAAACCTTTAAACCGCTGGGTGCGGTGGGGTTTTCAGGCGGGCAGTGTACCTTATGCCGCATTTTGGCCGATTTGACGCCACTGATCGTTCCCACGCTCAATCGCAAAACCAGCCCAGGTCTGGCTCACTGGCATCAGCTCCAGGCGGTTGATGTTCACGTGCGCCGGGGTGTTCATCACCCAGAAAATCGTATCGGCAATATCCTGCGGCTGGATCGGCTCGGCCCCGGCATAGGTGGCGTCATAACGCGCCTGGTCACCGCCAAAGCGCACCAGGGAGAACTCGCTCTCACACAGGCCCGGCTCGATGTTGGTCACCCGTACGCCCGTGCCTTGCAGGTCGCAGCGCAGGTTCAGCGAGAACTGCTTCACGAACGCCTTGGAACCGCCATACACATGGCTGCCCGGGTACGGGTAGTTACCAGCGATGGAGCCCAGGTTGATAATCCCGGCGCCTCGGCCATGGGCAATCAGCCGCGGCAACAGCAGGTTGGTGGTGGTCAGCAGGCCCTTGATGTTGGTATCGACCATGGTTTCCCAGTCGTCGAGGTCGCACTTGGGTGCAGGGTCAGTGCCCACGGCGAGACCTGCGTTGTTGATCAGGCCACGCAGCGTGGCGAACGACGGCGGCAAGTTGGCGATGGCCTCCTCCATGCCTTTGCGGTCGCGCACATCCACCACCAGGCCATGCACTTCGGTCTGCTTGGAAAGCTCTTCGACCAAGGCATTCAAGCGCTCGGCACGACGACCGGTGAGCACCAGTTTCCAGCCGGCCTCGGCAAAACGACGGGCACAGGCTTCGCCGAAACCTGAAGTGGCGCCAGTGATAAACAGCGTGTCGGACATGGTGTTCTCCTTACGGGCATCGGGAAAAAAACAGCCAGCAGAATGCCCGTACGCCGCCTTTGCGGCAACCGCTGTGCATACACACGCATGCTTGGCTGATCATTTTTTGATCAATCCGATCAAAGCCTTATAAACCGTGGCTTGTAGCCATATGCGCGCAGGTTATCCACAACTGCGCCCACAGTCTTTGGGGGCAAGTGCAAAAGGCTCAAAGCCGCTGTGCACAAGGGTTGCAGGCGGTTTTAGAAAGTTTTTTGCTTGACCTGAGCGAGCACCTATGTAGCCGCCGACAAATGCAGAAAAACACAACGATGGCTCCAGGCCAGTCATTCCGGCCCCTGCGCGCGTCTTTCCAGAGTTTAGTCACAGACTTATCCACAGGCTGCAATGACTTATTTAGTTCATATACCTGTGTCTTTAAACAGGTTGACAAACCCCTGGTGCGCTGGTGAAAAACACGCTGATCAAAAAACAACCAGCACGCTGCAAGCCACGTCGTTAAAGGCTCCCAGCCAGCTACTCCCACGTTACCCACAGCCGGTTCCACAGTGGATGGGGACAAGTCAAAACTGTGACAAAACAGGGATTTGCGGCGGCTATATGTCGCGCTTTTGAGGTCGGCTGGATTTGTTTTCCACAATTTGGTTGAGCGCTTGTGGACATCGCAAAAACAAATGTGGGAACCGGCTTTGGGTGGGAGCTGGCTTGCCTGCGATGCGGCCACCTCGGTATGTCAGCTAAACCGAGGTGATGCTATCGCGGGCAAGCCCGGCTCCCACATAAGGCCCGGTTCCCACAGGGTTGATGCGCCTGGATCTTAGGTTAGTGACCGCCCAGGTAGGCGTTACGCACATCCTCGTTCACCAGCAACTCCTTGCCTGTGCCGGTCAGGCGAATCTCACCATTGACCATCACATACGCGCGGTCCGACAGGCGCAGCGCATGGTTGGCGTTCTGTTCCACCAGGAAGATGGTCATACCGGTGGACGCCAGCTCTCGCAGGGTGGAAAAGATCTGCTTCACCACAATCGGTGCCAACCCCAGGCTTGGCTCATCGAGCAACAACAGCTTGGGCCGGCTCATCAGCGCACGGGCGATGGCAAGCATTTGCTGCTCACCACCGGACATGGTCATCGCCCGCTGGTTGCGCCGCTCCTTGAGCCTGGGGAACAGCTCGAACATGCGTTGCATGTCCTCGCTGGCAAACTTGTCGCCAATGGGGATAGTGCCCATCAGCAGGTTTTCCTCGACGGTCATGTCGGGGAACACCCGCCGCCCTTCCGGCGACTGCGCAATGCCGTTGGAAGCGATGTAGTGGGACGATTTGTGGGTAATGTCGACGCCGTTGTAGAGGATCTGCCCAGACTCGGCCCGAGGCTGACCGAAGATCGACATCAGCAACGTTGATTTACCCGCGCCATTGGAGCCGATCAGGCTGACGGTTTCGCCTTCGTTGATGTGCAGCGAGACTTTTTTCAGAGCCTGGATCGGGCCGTAGAACACGTCCAGGTCCTTCATTTCGAGGATAGGTGCACTCATACCAGTTCCTCTTCATCCGCGCCCAGGTAGGCGGCGATCACTTTGGGGTCGTTGCGGATCGCATCCGGGCCGCCTTCGGCGATCACGTTGCCGTGGTCCAGCACCACAATGTGGTCGGAAATACTCATCACCATGCCCATGTCGTGTTCGATCAGCACCACCGTCAGGTCGTGTTCGTCGCGCAGCAGGCGAATCATCGCGCTGAGGGCTTCGGTTTCCTGAGGGTTGAGGCCCGCTGCCGGTTCGTCCAGGCAGATGATCTGCGGCCGCGTGCACATGGCGCGGGCGATCTCCAGGCGGCGCTGCTGGCCGTAGGAGAGCTCGCCGGCCAGGCGGTTGGCGCAGTCCACCAGGTCGACCACTTCCAGCCAGTAGAACGCGCAATCCAGCGCATCGCTTTCGGCCTTGCGGTAGCCTTTGGTATTGAGGATGCCGGCAAGCATGTTGCGGTTGACCCACATGTGTTGGGCCACCAGCAGGTTTTCCAGCACCGACATTTCCTTGAACAGGCGAATGTTCTGGAAGGTGCGCGCAAGGCCGGCGCGGTTCACCAGGTGGGTGCCGCCGAACATCTTGTAGTACACGCGACTGAGGAAGCTTTTCGGCGAGACAAAGTCAGTGGCCTCAAAGCGCTCCCCCAGCAACTGTATGACGTTGGTTTGCTTGCCCCGCACGTTGAGCTCGATCTTGCCGCCGCTGGCTTTGTAGAAGCCAGTGAGGCAGTTGAACACCGTGGTCTTGCCGGCGCCGTTGGGGCCGATCAGGGCGAAGATCGAGTTGCGTTTGACCTGCAGGCTCACATCACTGAGGGCCTTGATGCCCCCAAAGTGCATCATCAGGTGCTCCACGGAGAGGACGACTTCTTTGCTCATGGCGCTACCCCCTTGCGTGGCGTCACACCGGTACGGCTGATGCGAATCAAGCCACGCGGCCTCCAGATCATCATCACCACCATCAACACGCCAAACAGCAGCACACGGTATTCAGAGAAGCTGCGCAGTAATTCAGGCGCCACGGTCAGCACAAACGCGGCGATCACCACGCCGACCGTCGAGCCCATGCCGCCCAACACCACGATGGCGAGGATCAACGCCGACTCGAAGAAGGTAAACGACGACGGGTTGACGAAGCCCTGGTAGCTGGCAAAAAACACCCCGGCCAAACCGGCGGTGGACGCGCCGATGGTGAAGGCTGAGAGTTTGACCAGCACATGGTTCAGGCCCATGGAACGACAGGCGATTTCATCTTCACGCAAGGCTTCCCAAGCGCGACCGACCGGCATACGCGTGAGGCGATGCTTGATGTACAGCACGGCCAGCACCACCAGAAACAGCACGATGTAGATGAACATGAACTTGATGTTGGGGTTGTAATCGATGCCGAAAAACTCGTGAAACGGAATGCCGCCATCCTTCGCACGCTTGCCGAACTCCAGGCCCAGGAAGGTCGGTGACGGCACGGGCATACCGTTCGGGCCACCGGTGAACGACAGCCAGTTGTTGAGCACCAGGCGAATAATTTCGCCAAAACCCAGGGTCACGATGGCCAGGTAGTCACCGTGCATTCGCAGCACCGGGAAGCCGAGTATGCACCCCGCCAGCGCCGCCGCGATGGCCGCCAGTGGCAGCACGGTCCAGAAGCCCAGGCCCAGGTATTGATAACCCAGCGCCAGGCCGTAGGCACCGATGGCATAGAACGCCACGTAACCCAGGTCGAGTAGGCCCGCCAGGCCCACCACGATGTTCAGGCCCAGGCCGAGCAACACGTAGATAAGCCCCAGGATCACCACGGTGAGCAGGTATTTGTTGGCAAAGATCGGGAACACGATGGCGATCACGATCAACGCCGGGATGATCCAGCGCAGCCGCGACTTGTAGTCCGGTGGCAGCACGTGCACGCCGGAGCCGCTGCTTTCGAACCCTTGAAGGATCTTCACGCCCTTGGGGGTTTGCAGGAACAGGCTCAAGGCAAAGCGCCCGGCCATGACGATGGCGACCAGCACGGCAACCCGCGCAGGTTCCAGGTTGAAGCTGTAGCCGTCGAGCACCACGCCGACAATCGGGCCGAACACGATCAGCGAAATCAGCCCCGCGAGCACCGTATCGACCACGCTTTTCTTGATATCAATGGATTTGGCAGCAGACATGTTTACACCTTCGCCACAAGTGGGCGACCAAGCAGGCCCTGGGGACGGAAAATCAGAATCACCACCAGCAGGGAGAAACTGAACACGTCTTTGTAGTCAGAGTTGATCAACCCCGAGAACAGCGACTCGGAGATACCGAGGATGATCCCACCGAGCATCGCCCCAGGCAGGGAACCGATGCCGCCGAGTACCGCTGCGGTAAACGCCTTGATGCCGATGATGAAGCCGGCATAGAAGTCGAAAGTGCCGTAGTTGAGGGTGATGAGCACGCCGGCCAGGGCGGCCATGGCGGCACCGATGACAAACACGTAGGAGATCACGCGGTCGGTGTTGATGCCCAGGATCGAGGCCATCTTGCGGTCTTGCTGGGTAGCGCGGCACATGCGGCCCAGCTTGGTGTATTTGATGATGTAGGTGAGCAAGGCCATGCCGGCAAAAGCGGCGACCAGGATGAACACTTTGGTGTAGGTCAGTTGCACAAACCCGGTGCCGATATCGACGCGCCAAGCGCCGGCCAGCAGGGTGGGAATGCCTTGTTGCTTGGCGCCCTGGGCGATCTGCGCGTAGTTCTGCAGGATCAGCGAGATACCGATGGCGCTGATCAGCGGAGCCAGTCGGGTGGAGTTACGCAACGGTTTGTAGGCGACACGCTCAATCACCCAACCGTACACGCCAGTGACGACCACGGTGAAGATCAAGGTACCGAGAATGAGCAGCGGGAAGGATTCGATGCCGAAGTAAGCCAGCAGTGCCAGACTGATCGCCGCGAGGTAAGCGGAAATCATATAAACCTCGCCGTGGGCGAAGTTGATCATGCCAATGATGCCATAGACCATTGTGTAGCCGATGGCGATCAGGCCATAGACCGACCCGAGGGTCAGGCCGTTGACCAGTTGCTGCAGGAAAATACCATCCATAACGCAATCTCACGCGGTGAGCACCTGCACACCGGTGGGTGTGCGGCGCTTCTGGAGGAAAAGACAGGTTTGTTGCAATAGAGCAGGCAACCTGGCCCTCTGTGGGAGCTGGCTTGCCTGCGATAGCGGTTTCACATTCAACACAGGTGTTGGTATTGAGGCCGTCATCGCGGGCAAGCCCGGCTCCCACAGAGATCGAGGTGTTCAAGCCGTCGCGTTATTACTTCTGCTTTTCCAACTGATGGTATTTGCCGTCTTTGTCCCACTGGTAAACCACGTAGTCAGAGACTTTCAGATCGCCCTTGGCATCCCAGGCTTTTTCGCCCATGACGGTTTTAACCGGGTTAGCCTTCAACCACTTGGCCGCGTCTTCGCCCTTGTTGGACTTGGCACCGTTGAAGCCGGCGGCCAGGGCCTGGATCGAGGCGTAGGCGTAGAGGGTGTAGCCTTCTGGCTCGGTGCCGTTTTTGCGGAACTCTTCCACCACGGTCTTGCTGTCTGGCAGCAGGCGCGGGTCGGCGCCGAAGGTCATGTACACGCCATCGACGTACTGCGCACCACCTGCGGTGGACACCAGTTCGTCGGTGACCACGCCGTCATCGGACATGAACTTGACGTCTTTGAGGCCCGCTTCACGGATCTGGCGTACCAATGGGCCGGCTTCCGGATGCAGGCCGCCGAAGTACACGACGTCGGCGCCCAGGGAACGGATTTTGGTGACCAGGGCGCTGAAGTCTTTCTCGCCACGGGTCAGGCCCTCTTCCAGCACCGGCTTGACGCCGCGCTTGGTCAACTGCGCAGCGGTGGCGTCGGCCAGGCCTTTGCCGTAGGTGTCCTTGTCGTTGATCACCGCGACTTTCTTGCCCTTGAGCACGTCGACGATGTAGTCGCCGGCCACGATGCCTTGCTGGTCGTCACGCCCGCACATACGGAACATGGCGCCCAGGCCGCGTTCGGTCACTTGTGGGTTGGTGGAGCCTGGGGTGATGGCGATGATGCCTGCTTCGTCGTAAACCTCCGACGCCGGGATGGTGTTGGATGAGCAGAAGTGCCCGACCACACCGATCACTTTGTCCTGGTCGGCCAGGCGGTTGGCCACGGCCACGGCCTGCTTGGGTTCACAGGCGTCATCGCCCGCCACCAGCTTGATCTGCTCGCCGTTGATGCCGCCGGCCTTGTTGATAACGTCGGCTGCCGCCTGGGCACCCTTCATGTACTGCTCACCGAAAGCGGCGTTGGCACCCGTCATCGGGCCCGCCACACCAATTTTCACATCAGCTTGAACAAACGTAGAAACACCCAGCGCCGCAGCAACGGCGAGGGCCAGAAAACCTTTCTTGTAAAACGTCTGGGACATGAGTGGTGCTCCGATATTTTTGATTTTTGGCACGACAACTTGCATTCAAACCTTTCACTGAAAGCTCAGAGCAAGCCGCGTGCCATTACGTTTTTATTCTTCAAAAAGACACGGTGTCATTGTTATTACAGGCGTTTCGACGCCTTTTGCCAGGACGTGCAACCGTCTAGCGTCTCCAGGTGCAACCAACACTGCAAAAAAGTACAACCCTGGCAGGTCGCACCTGCAACCACAGGCATAAACGACAGTTCCTACAGCTGTAACAACGTGCGTAACGGAACTGCACATTTACAGTGCGTGATTGCTACGACTTGCACCAATACAGATGGGTAGCCTGCTAAGAAAATGCAGGCTTCTGAGGGGTATTTCGCTGATCAGATCACGATCCTCAGGCATTGCCCGGCGTGATAGAGCGAGAAGCCGGCTTCATACAGGCAACTGCGCAGGCCTACCCCGGCCAGGGGCTGCATAGGGGCAAAGGGGATCGGCAAGGCTTGGGGATCCTGGTGACACAGGTAGTCGGCAAACGCCTTGCCCACCACGCTGCCGGTGGTCACCCCGCGCCCGTTATAACCGGTAACCGCCACCAGGCCGGGGGCCGGTTCGAACAGGCGCATCAAGTGGTCAGGGGTGAACGCGATGCAGCCGGTCCAGGTGTATTCCCATTGCACCGGTTTGAGGTACGGGAAGTAGTGTTGCTGCACCCGATCGGCCCATGCCTTGAGGAACCACGCCGGCTTCTGGTTGCCGTTACCCCGGCTGCCCAGCAACAGGCGCCCGTCGGCATCGCGGCGAATACTGCTCAGGACCTGGCGCGTGTCCCCCGAACCCTGGCCGCCGGGGAGGATCTGTTTGGCCGCGTCATCGGTCAGCGGCGCCGACGCCACCTGGTAGTAATAGCCGGGGAAGAAGTTACGCCGCAGTTCAGTCCATTCGCCTTCGGTGTAGGCGTTGGAGGCGATCACCACCTGCGCGGCCTGCACCGCGCCCTCGGCAGTCTGCACCGACCAATCGGCGCCTTGGCGCTCAAGCTGGGTGACCGGCGAATGATCGAACAATTGCCCGCCCAGCCCCACGGCGGCATTCGCCAACCCCGTGGTATAGGCCATGGGGTTCAAGGTGCCGGCGCGCCGATCCAGCAATGCGGCGGCGATTTTGCGGGTACCGGTGGCGTGCTCGCAGGCCTGGCCGGTGAGTAACTCAACCGGTGCGCCACGGCGCTTCCACTGCTGCTCACGGCTGCGCAAGTCCGCCTCGCCACGGGCGTTGTGCGCCATGTGCAAGGTGCCTTCACGGCGCAATTGGCAGTCGATGTTGTACTTGTCGATCAGGCTGAACACCAGGGACGGCGCCGCACCCAACATGCGGTTGAGCTGGCTGCCCACCGCTGTGCCGAAACCGGCCTCGATCTCGTCCGGTGGAATCCACAGGCCGGCGTTGACCAGCCCTACGTTGCGCCCCGAGCCGCCGTGACCGGTGCGATGGGCCTCCAGTACGACGACGCTTTTACCCTGTTCCAGCAAATGAATGGCCGCCGACAAACCGGTGATGCCGGCGCCGATCACGCACACATCCACCTTGACCGCGCCCTTGAGCGCGGCTCGGTCGGGACGGCCTGGGGTGAGGTGTTCCCATAAACATGTTTCGCGCAGTGCCATTGCCAGACTCCGGGATGAATTCACCACCGCTCGTTCCCACGCTCTGCGTGGGAATGTAGCCTTGGACGCTCCGCGTCCGCATTGTCGTGACGCGGAGCGTCACAGAATGCGTTCCCACGCAGAGCGTGGGAACGATCAGTCTGGTCAGTCGAACGTGATGCCTTGGGCCAACGGCAGTTCCAGCGAGTAGTTCACGGTATTGGTCTGCCTGCGCATATACCCGCGCCACGCATCCGAGCCCGATTCACGCCCGCCGCCGGTCTCTTTTTCACCCCCGAACGCGCCACCGATCTCTGCACCGCTCGGGCCGATGTTGACGTTGGCGATGCCACAGTCGCTGCCCACCGCCGACATGAACTGCTCGGCCTCACGCACGTCGGTGGTGAAGATGCAGGACGACAAGCCTTGCGGCACGGCGTTGTTCAGGCGCAGGGCTTCGGCGAAGTCGGTGTAGCCGACCACGTAAAGAATCGGCGCGAAGGTTTCGCTGCACACCACGTCGCTTTGCTCGGGCATTTCCACGATGGCCGGCGATACGTAATAGGCGTTGGGGAATGTGTCTTGCAGTTGGCGCTTGCCGCCGAACACCTTGCCGCCTTCGCTCAAGGCTTGCTCAAGGGCGTCCTGCATGTTGTCGAAGCTGTGCTTGTCGATCAGCGGGCCGATCAGGTTGCCTTCCAGCGGGTGGCCGATGCGCACCTTGGAATAGGCGGCCTTGAGGCGGGTGACGATTTCTTCCTTGACCGACTCATGGGCGATCAGCCGGCGCAGGGTGGTGCAGCGTTGGCCGGCGGTGCCCACTGCGCTGAACAGGATGGCGCGTACGGCCATGTCCAGGTCGGCGCTTGGGCCGAGGATCATCGCGTTGTTGCCGCCCAGCTCAAGAATGCTGCGGGCGAAACGCGCGGCGACTTTGGGTGCCACTTCACGGCCCATGCGCGTGCTGCCGGTGGCGCTGATCAGGGCGACGCGCGGGTCATCCACCAGCGCAGCGCCGGCGTCGCGGCCGCCAATGATCACTTGGCTGAGATACTCAGGGGCACCGTCGAATTTTTTCAGTACGCGCTCGAACAAGGCCTGACAGGCCAGTGCGGTGAGCGGGGTCTTTTCCGACGGTTTCCAGATCACAGCGTTGCCGCACACCAAGGCCAGCGCAGTGTTCCACGCCCACACGGCCACCGGGAAGTTGAAGGCGCTGATCACGCCGACCACGCCCAGCGGGTGCCAGGTTTCGCGCATATGGTGGCCTGGGCGCTCGGAGGCGATGGTCAAGCCGTACAGCTGACGCGACAGGCCCACGGCGAAGTCGCAGATGTCGATCATTTCCTGCACTTCACCCAAGCCTTCCTGGGTGATTTTGCCGGCCTCCCAGGAAACGAGTTCACCCAGGTCGGCCTTGTATTCGCGCAATACGTCGCCGAACTGGCGCACCAGCTCGCCACGTCGCGGTGCCGGCACCTTGCGCCAGGCCTCGAATGCATGCTCGGCGCGACTGACCTGTTGCTCCACCTCGGCGGCGCCTTCCCAATGGACACTGCCGATACGGCTGCCATCAATCGGTGAATGCACGGGTTGTTTCCCGGCCTGGTACAGCGCCGGGTTTACCCCGAGACGATCAAGCAATGCGGCAACCATGGGTCACTCCTTCAAATCTGCATACAAAAATTCGCGCCGCAATACGCACGGCGATCCTGGCCCTATTTGTAGCTGGCCCAAGACTTGCCAACAAACGACGATTAGGCGAGATATCATTCCCTTTATTCATGCAAAGAATAAAAAGAGGCATGCCGTGCTGAACAAAAGACATTTGCCCTCGATCACCGCCCTGCAGTGTTTCGAAGCGGCCACCCGCCACCTGAGCTTCACCCGCGCCGCCGAGGAACTGAACCTCACCCAAAGCGCGGTGAGCAAACAGGTGGCGCAGTTGGAAGAACTGTTGCAACACCTGCTGTTTCGCCGCGTGCGCCGGCGCTTGCAGATGACCCCGGCGGGCGACCTGTACCTGGTGGAAGTGCGCAAGATCCTCACCCAGGTGGAAATGTCCACCCACTACCTGCGCTCCTACGGCGGCGAAACCGAAGTGCTGCGCGTGTCCACGCCCTACACCTTCGGAGCACGCTGGCTGGTGCCGCGCCTCAAAGGCTGGCGTTTGCGCCACCCGCAGATCCACCTGGACCTGTGCAACGAACAGGACCCGGACGAGTTACTGCAAGGCAAGGCCGACATGGCGTTCTATTTCGGCCAGGGCGCACGTCCCGGCACCGAGAGCCTGAAACTGTTCAGTGAAGAGCTGGTACCGGTGTGTTCGCCCGACAGCCTGCCCGCCCAGCCTTTCACCGACCCCACGCAACTGAGCGACCTGGTGCTACTGCAAAACGCCTCGCGGCCTCAGGGCTGGCATGACTGGTTCGCCAGCCAGGGCTTTCATACCGAGCACAGTTACCACGGGCCGCGGTTCGACACGTTCTACATGTGCATCCGTGCGGCGCAGGTGGGGTGCGGCGTGGCGCTGTTGCCGCGCTTTCTGGTGGAGGAGGAATTGGCCGAGGGCAAGCTGGTGATTCCCTGGCAGCATGGGATGCCCAGCCAGGATGCTTATTACCTGGCGTATCCTGAGCATTCGGCGGAGGTGCCCAAGGTGCGCGAATTTGTGAAGTGGATGATGGAGCAAGTGCTTTAGCGCCTGGAGAATCGCCATCGCAGGCAAGCCAGCTCCCACCGTTTGGAACGCATTTCAAAGGTGGGAGCTGGCTTGCCTGCGATGGCGCCAGTGGCCTTACTGAAAAAATCACTGGCAATCCCCCACAGGTCTATGCGCCACTAACCCCCTTCCTCAATTGCGCGTAAAGGCCGGCCTCCATCGCCGACCCGTCTGGAGATTCCCGTTATGAGCGAGAGTGTGTTTGCCGATCGCATCGTGCAGAACCTGCTCGACACCGACTTCTACAAGCTGACCATGATGCAGGCGGTGCTGCACAACTACCCGAACGTGGAAGTTGAATGGGAGTTTCGTTGCCGTAACAGTGAAGACCTGCGTCCTTACCTGGCGGAGATCCGTTACCAGATCGAGCGCCTCGCCGAGCTGAGCCTGAGCCCCGATCAACTGGGGTTCCTGGAACGCATCAGCTTTATGAAGCCGGATTTTCTGCGCTTCCTCGGGCTGTTTCGCTTCAACCTGCGGTATGTGCAAACCGGCATCGAGAACGGCGAGTTGTTTATCCGCCTGCGCGGACCGTGGCTGCATGTGATCCTGTTTGAAGTGCCGATGCTGGCCATCGTCAGCGAGGTGCGTAACCGCTACCGCTACCAGACCGTGATCCTTGAACAGGCCCGCGAGCAGCTGTATCGCAAGTTCGACTGGCTGACCGCCAATGCCAGCAGCGATGAGCTGTCGGAGCTGCAAGTGGCGGATTTCGGCACGCGCCGGCGCTTTTCCTACCGGGTGCAAGAGGAAGTGGTCAGCGTGCTCAAGCACGATTTCCCTGGGCGCTTTGTCGGCACCAGCAACGTGCACTTGGCGCGCGAATTCGATATGAAGCCGCTGGGCACCATGGCCCATGAGTGGATCATGGCCCACCAGCAACTCGGCCCGCGCCTGATCGACAGCCAGATCGCCGCCCTTGATTGTTGGGTGCGCGAGTACCGTGGCCTGCTGGGTATCGCCCTCACCGATTGCATCACCACCGACGCGTTCCTGGGCGACTTCGACTTGTACTTCGCCAAGCTGTTCGACGGCCTGCGCCATGACTCCGGCGATCCAATCCAGTGGGCGGAAAAAGCCATCGCTCACTACCACAAGCTGGGCATCGAACCGATGAGCAAGACCCTGGTGTTCTCCGACAGTCTGACATTGCCCAAGGCGTTGGAAATATTCCGCGCATTGCGTGGTCGCATTAATGTGAGCTTTGGCATCGGCACCAACCTGACCTGTGATATTCCAGGGGTGGAACCGATGAGCATCGTGCTTAAAATGACCGCCTGCAATGGCCAGCCCGTCGCGAAGATCTCCGATGAAGCGGGCAAGACCCATTGCACCGACCCGAATTTTGTCGCCTATTTGCGTCACGTTTTCAAAGTACCTGCCCTATCCAGCAAGGAGTGAATCATGCAAGCCGTACAGCGTGAGATTGCGCAACAGCTCAAGGTGCAAGCCCCGTTCAAAGACCAGGCCGCCCTCGAAGCCGAAGTTGCCCGGCGCGTGGCCTTTATCCAGGACTGCCTGCGCAATTCCGGGCTCAAGACCCTGGTGCTCGGCATCAGTGGCGGTGTCGATTCCCTGACCGCAGGCCTCTTGGCCCAACGTGCGATGCAGGAACTGCGCGCCAGCACCGGTGATGAGGCGTACCGTTTTATCGCCGTGCGCCTGCCCTACGAAACCCAGTTCGACGAACACGACGCCCAGGCTTGCGTGGACTTTATCGAGCCGGACGAACGCCACACCGTGAACATCGGCCCGGCAGTAAAAGCCCTGGCCAATGAAGTGGCCGCCTTTGAAGGCAAGGCCGCGGCGTCCCGTGACTTCGTGCTGGGCAATACCAAGGCGCGCATGCGCATGGTGGCCCAGTACACCATCGCCGGCGCGGCGGGCGGCCTGGTGATCGGCACCGACCATGCGGCAGAAGCGGTGATGGGCTTTTTCACCAAGTTCGGTGACGGGGCCTGTGACCTGGCGCCGTTGAGCGGGCTGGTGAAGCATCAGGTGCGGGCCATCGCCCGTCACTTTGGCGCGCCGGAATCGCTGGTGGAGAAGGTGCCGACCGCTGACCTGGAAGACCTGTCGCCGGGCAAGCCGGACGAGGCGTCACATGGGGTGACCTATGCCGAGATCGATGCGTTCCTGCAGGGTGAGCCGGTGCGTGAAGAGGCGTTCAAGATTATCTGCGATACCTATCGCAAGACTGAGCACAAGCGGGTGATGCCGTTTGCGCCTTGAGGTGAACCTGATCGTTTTACATTGATTGTCAGATCACCATCGCAGGCAAGCCAGCTCCCACACTTGACCGGATTCCAACATGGGAATGCGGTCGAATGTGGGAGCTGGCTTGCCTGCGATGAACGATAACGCGGTCTTACTTCAGAACCACAGCACCTTTCATCATCGAGATGTGGCCTGGGAACGAGCAGAAGAAGCTGTATTTCTCATCGGCCTTCAGCTTGGAGACGTCGAAGGTCACCGAGTCTTTCTCGCCAGCACCGATGATCTTGGTGTGGGCGATGATGCGCTCATCACCGGCTTTCAGGTAATCCTTGTCGATCCCCGCAGCCATACCGTCGGTTGCCACCGGTTGCATATTGGCGTCGGTGGTCAGCACCCAGTTATGCCCCATCACGTTTTTCGGCAGGTTGCCCGAGTGAGTCAGCTCAACGGTGAACTGCTTGCAGCTCTTGTCGATGGTGATTTCTTTGGTGTTGAAAGACATCTGGTCAGTGGAGTCGACAGTGACCTTGCACTCTGCAGCAAGCAACTGGCCGCTCGCCAGAGTCAGCAGGGAAACAGCAACGAGTTTGGCAAACATGTGAATCTCCAAGGCAGGGTTTTAAAAACGCGGATTGCGGTAAGGGTGCCTCAATCAGGCTTGAGTTCTTATGATCTGAATCAACAGATTGTATACAACTTTAGGCTATCAGCTTCATCAACACAATCAACCAGCCAAACTGCCGCACCCTGATTATGATCGGCCCATCACTCACGGGAGTTCATGCCATGCACCTTCATCACCTGTTCAACGGGCTTCTGGCTGCCTACGCCTGCGGTAAGTGAAAGCAAAGGGCACCCTGAAGCTGCTACCATGACGACCCGAGGCAGCTGCGCGCCGCCCACCCTCACCTTCGACCCTAGAGGATCGCCCATGGCCAAACCTAATTACTCCTTCGCCAAACGTCAGAGAGACTTGGCCAAGGAACAGAAGAAAGAGGAAAAGCTGCAACGCAAGAAAGCCGCTGCAGAGGAAGAAGCCGGCGCGCTGAACCCGGATGCCGAAGGTGAAGCGGCAACTGACGAGACCGAAACCCCGAAAGACCCAGCTGAATGATCGTTCCCACGCTCCGCGTGGGAATGCAGCCCCGGACGCTCCGCGTCCCGCACCAGGCTTGAAGCCAGCGCAAGGGTGACGCAGAGCGTCACAGCAGGCATTCCCACGCAGAGCGTGGGAATGATCGTTTTTCATTCCAGCGGCATCACCGTCACCCGCACCTCCGGGTCGTGGCTGCCTCCCCCCAGAATCACCCCCCGCAACGGCGACACATCGGAAAAGTCCCGGCCCCAGGCCAGGGTGATGTGCTCCAGCGCCGGCTGCACATTGTTGGTCGGGTCAAAATCCACCCAGCCTGATACCGGGCAAAACACCGAGACCCACGCATGGGACGCATCCGCGCCAATCAGCCGTGGTTGGCCGGGCGGTGGCTGGGTGAGCAGGTAGCCGCTGATATAGCGCGCCGCCAGGCCACGGGAACGCAGGCAGGCAAGCATCAGGTGAGCGAAGTCCTGGCACACGCCGCGACGGCGCTCCAGCACTTCCACCAGCGGTGTGGCGACCTGGGTGGCTTCGGCATCGAAGGTAAATTCGCTGAAGATCTTCTCCATCAATGCCTGCGTGCCCAGCAGTAAAGGCTCGCCGGGCGGGAAGCAGCTTTCGGAGAACTCGACGAAGGTTTTCTTCAGATGCACATAGGGCGACTCGAAGCGATAGCGGCAGGCTTCGATCAGCTCGGCGCTCAGGGGCTGGCTGCTGTAGGTCAGGCTGTCACGGGTGTGGTCCCAGGGCGGCGAGCGCTGGAAGTCCAGAGCGGGCCGCGCCAGCACTTCCACGGTGAGCCCGGCGTTCACCAGCAATTCATCATGGGGCCGTTCGAACGCCAAGCGAGTGATCGGGTTGCCGAACACGTCCAGTTCATCGCGGCGCGAGGTGGGTTCCGGGCTGATATCCAACTGCTGCCAGGTGCACTTCTGCCAGGCGCACGGCCTTGGCCAGAGGTGCGCCAGTTGCTGGGCCAGGGACACCGGGCTGTCGTAGTGGTAATGGGTATCGTGGAAAATCTGGTAGCGCGCGCTCATTACACCGACACCGTTTGTTGGCTGACATCATCCACGTGGGCAAAATGGCGCAGCGCCAGGCGATCCGATACCTGCCCGCTTTCATCGGCCACCGCTTGCAGCAAGTCGGCCAGACCATCCAGGGCGGCACGCACGCTGGTTTCGCCAAACAGGCCGTTCTCCAGGCAGCCCAGGTCAAAGCGCGCCAGGCGCTCGACCAAAGGCGCCAGCCCGGTTTCACGGGGCACGCCAAAATCATCATTGAGACGGCGCAGGGTGCGGCTCACCAACTTGAGCTGGAACAGCACCGCATGGGGGTTCTGCTCGTCGAGCAGCAGCAGGTCGAGCACCGGGATCAACTGCGGCACTGCCAGGTAGCGCGAGCGGTAGGTGATGCTGCTGTTGCCCAGCTCCAGCAACCATTCCAGCCCGGCCTGATCGAATACCGCCACGCCGCGCAGGAACGCCGCAAGGCTGCTGCTCAGAAATTGCAGACGCTCGATACGCCGGCCCATCATCAAGAAGCGCCAGCCTTCATCGCGGGTCATGTCGTCCAGGGCAAACCCCGACAGCGCCGCCAGGGACATCACTAAGCGGTTGAGAAAGTCGAGCAGCTCGCCAAAGTCCGCAGCGTCGCTTTCCAGCTCAATGGCTTCGCGTTGCAACTCCACCAGGGCCTGCCAGTTTTCCCGGGACAACTTACCGCGCACCTGGGACGCCGCCCACTGCAAGCGCTGCAAATTGGCGCGCAGGCTTGAAGGCCAGTCATCAGCCAGCAAGGCCGCGAGCAGACGCTCCGGCAACTCGCCCTCCTCCGGCAACAGGCGCAGGCTTTCGCCGAGTTCGACGGCGGCCTGCAGCGCCAGCGGATCATCGCCATCGACATACCGCGCCAGTACGATACGCAGCCAGCGCGCACTGTCGTCGCAGCGCTCGCAGTAACGACCGAACCAGAACAGGTTTTCCACCACGCGCGAGGGCAGATAGGGATCGCGGCGCACCAGGTCATAGGCGCCAATGGTGCGTTGGGCGCGCCACTGCTCGCCACCCGGCGCGCGTTCGCCGAGCACCCAGGTGTCCTTGCTCGCCCCGCCGCGCTGCATCGACACCACTTCGGCATCAGCGTCGGCCGCCACGCGGGTCAGGCCGCCGGGCAGCACCCGATAACCGTCATCACTGGCCACGGCGTAGACACGCATGCCGATGGCGCGGTGTTGCAGGTGGTCATCCACGGTGTGCCAGACCGGCGCCTGAGACAACTGCGCCAACTCTTGGGCGACATAGGCATAGGGCCGCGCACGCATGCGTTCGGCCAGGGCCTGGCGCTGTTCGTCATCAAGGTCGCGACCAAACACCGGGGCGAAACTTTGCGAGGGAAATGCCGGCTTGATCAGCAGCTCCGGGAGTTTTTCCAAGGCCTCGGCAAGCACCGGCGCTTCGCCGCACCACCAGGTGGCAATCGACGGCAGGATCAAGGCTTCACCGAATAAAAATTCGTTGATCTTGGGCAAAAAGCCCAGCAACCCCGGGGACTCCAGCACACCACTGCCCAAGGCATTGGCCACCAGCACATTGCCTTGGCGCACGGCGTCCAGCAGGCCCGGCACGCCGAGCGCCGAGTCGGTGCGCAGCTCCAGCGGGTCGCAGAAATCATCATCAAGGCGACGCATGATCGCGTGTACCCGGCGCAGGCCGCTGAGGGTTTTCAGGAACACGGTGCTGTCGCGCACGGTGAGGTCGCCGCCCTCGACCAAGGGGTAGCCGAGCTGGCGCGCCAGGTACAGGTGTTCGAAATAGCTTTCGTTGAAACGCCCCGGCGTGAGCAACACGATCAGTGGCGGCTGGTCATCGCCAGGGGCCTGGCGCGCCAGGGTTTCCTGCAACGTGCGAAAGAACCCGGTGAGGTGCTGCACCTGCATATCCCGGTAAAGGTCCGGGAAGGCGCGGGACACGATGGTGCGGTTTTCCAGGGCGTAGCCGGCGCCCGACGGGGCTTGGGTGCGGTCGGCGGTGACCCACCAGCGGCCATCCGGGGTACGCGCCAGGTCGACCGCGTACAGATGCAGGAACGCACCGTCGGGCGGCTGGATACCCTGGCACGGCCACAGAAAATTGTTATGCCCGAACACCAGTTCGGCCGGCAGCAAGCCTTCTTTGATCAGGCGCTGCGGGCCATACAGGTCGGCCAGCACCGCATTGAGCAGGCGCGCACGCTGGGCGATGCCGGCCGACAGTTGCTGCCATTCCTCGGCGGCCAGCACATGGGGCAACAGGTCCAGCTCCCAGGGGCGATCGGCACCCTTGGGGTCGGCGTAGACGTTGTAAGTCACGCCGTTTTCCTGGATCTGGCGCGTCAGCAACGCCTGGCGCTGGGCCAGTTGTGCGGGCGTGCTGCGTTGCAGGTGATCGAACAAGCGCCGCCAATGGGCACGCACCGCGCCGCTGGCGTCCAGCAGTTCGTGATAGGTGCCCGCGGTCAGCGGGTAACGGTCGAGCAAGTCGGACATGGAACGCTCGGCAGAGGCAAGGGAAGTCAGGTTAACTCAAATTCACTGCGATCCATGTGGGAGCTGGCTTGCCTGCGATAGCGGTGTATCAGTCACCAGAATTATCGACTGAACCACCGCTATCGCAGGCAAGCCAGCTCCCACACTTAAATCATGTTCATTCCTTATTTTTTTTGAAACGCCGCAAATCCAGCGTCATTGGCAATTCATCGTTTACCGTTACAGTCGGCACTGGCAGCTTGCCCGGGCTATGCCCCAAGCGGAAAAACCGCGCCATGCGCCGGCTCTCCGCCTCATTGGCATTCACCGGCAGGCTGTCGTAATTGCGCCCGCCCGGGTGCGCCACATGGTATTGGCAGCCGCCCAACGAACGCTGCATCCAGGTGTCGAGCAGGTCAAATACCAGCGGCGCATGCACGGGGATGGTCGGTTGCAGGCAGTTGGCCGGCTGCCAGGCGCGGTAACGCACGCCCGCCACGAACTCGCCGACGCGGCCGGTCGCTTGCAGCGGCACCGGCACGCCATTGCAGGTCAGCAGGTAGCGTTGCGGCGGCAACCCGCTCAACTTCACTTGCAGGCGCTCCAGGGACGAATCCACATAACGCACCGTGCCCCCCACAGCGCCCTCCTCGCCCAGCACGTGCCAAGGCTCCAATGCCTGGCGCAGTTCCAGTTCGATACCGCTGACGGCGTAGTCGCCCACCTTGGGGAAACGGAACTCCAGGTGCGCCGCGAACCATTCGGCACGCAGCGGATAGCCGGCCGCGTTCAGCTCGACGATCACGTCGGCAAAGTCCTGCTCGATAAAGTGCGGCAACAGGAAACGGTCATGCAGCTCAGTGCCCCAGCGCGCCAGCTTCGGCGGCGCATAGGGCTCGCGCCAGAACCGCGCGACCAGCGCCCGCAGCAACAACTGCTGGGTCAGGCTCATGCGCGCATGGGGCGGCATTTCAAAGGCGCGCAGTTCCAGCAGCCCCAGGCGGCCAGTGGCGCCGTCGGGTGAGTAAAGCTTGTCGATACAGAATTCGGCGCGATGGGTATTACCCGTCACGTCGATCAGCAGGTTGCGCAACAGGCGGTCCACCAGCCACGGCGGGCACTCCTCGCCTGGCTCCGGCATCTGCGCGAAGGCGATTTCCAGTTCATACAGCGCATCGTTGCGCGCCTCATCTACCCGGGGCGCCTGGGAGGTGGGGCCGATAAACAGGCCGGAGAACAAATAGGACAACGACGGGTGGTTGTGCCAGTAGCTGATCAGGCTGCGTAGCAGGTCCGGCCGGCGCAGGAAGGGCGAATCCTTGGGCGTCGCACCGCCCAGCACGAAGTGGTTACCGCCACCGGTGCCGGTATGGCGCCCGTCGATCATGAACTTCTCGGTGGTCAGGCGGGTTTGCCGGGCCTCTTCGTAGAGGAATTCGGTGCGCTCCACCAACTCGTCCCAAGTGGCGGACGGCTGTACGTTGACCTCGATGACACCAGGGTCTGGCGTCACTCGGAAATTGCTCAGGCGCGTATCCGCTGGCGGCTCGTAGCCTTCCAGCAGTACCGGGCAATGCAGCTCTTCGGCGGTGGCCTCAATGGCAGTCACCAGCTCCAGGTAATCCTCGACGCGCTCCAGCGGCGGCATAAACAGATACAGGCGCCCTTCCCGTGCTTCGGCGCACAGCGCGGTACGGGTCAGCCAGTCGGCGGACTCGTCAATCTTGGGCACACGATCATCAACCGGCGCGGGCTCGCCATGGTTTTGCAACTGGGCGCTGGTCGGCAGATCCGGCTGATCCTGGTTAGGGTCGGTCGGATGCACAAACGGATACTCCGCCGCAGTCACCCAGGGCTGCGAGGCGAGCGGCAGGCGATAGCCCAGCGGCGAATCCCCCGGCACCAGGCGGCAATGGTTATCGCGCAGGTACCAACGCCCACTCTGCCAGCGGTCATTGGCCGCAGTACGTGCCAGCGGCAGCACCTGGCCGATGACTTTATCCAGGCCCTGGCTGAACACTTTACACAGGCGTTCACGCTCCAGGTCGTCGCTCAGGCGCGGGTCCTGGGCAGTGACGTTCTGGGGCAGCGCCCCTTCGCGCCATAGGTAGTAGAAATTGTCTTCGAACGCCGGGAACACAAAGCGCGCCGGTAGTTTGAGGCGCTCGGCGACGCTGGCCAGGAAACGCCCGGCCATCACCCCATCGGCGCCATAGTCCTCTTGCTCATCGGCAATCAGCGCGCTGTTGTGCCAGATCGGCACGCCGTCGCGGCGCCAGTAGCAATTGAGCGACCAACGCGGCAATTGCTCGCCGGGGTACCACTTGCCTTGGCCGAAATGCACCAGGCCCTTGGGCGCATAGTGCTGGCGCAGGCGCTGGAACAGCTCGGCCGACAGGCGACGCTTGTCCGGGCCCAGGGCTGCGGTGTTCCACTCGGCACCGTCGGGGTCGTCGATAGAGACGAAGGTTGGCTCGCCGCCCATGGTCAGGCGTACGTCGTCCTTGAGCAGGTCGCCATCAATCTGCCGACCCAGGGCCTGGATCGCCAGCCATTGTTCTTCGGTATAGGGCTTGGTCACCCGTGGCGCTTCCCAAATGCGCTCCACCGACATCTCGTGGGTGAATTCGCACTCGCAGGGTTCCACCAGCCCGCTGATCGGTGCGGCGGACGAAGGATCAGGGCTACAGGCCAAGGGGATATGCCCTTCACCGGCGAACAGCCCGGAGGTGGCGTCCAGGCCGATCCAGCCCGCGCCGGGCAAGTACACCTCGCACCAGGCGTGCAGGTCGGTGAAGTCGACTTCGGTGCCGGACGGGCCATCAAGGGCTTTGACGTCGGCGGTGAGCTGGATCAAATAGCCCGACACAAACCGCGCCGCCAACCCCAGGTTGCGCAGCAATTGCACCAGCAGCCAGGCCGAATCCCGGCAGGAGCCGGATGCGGCGCCCAAGGTGAATTCCGGGGTTTGTACGCCCGGTTCCATGCGGATCAGGTAACCGATATCCGCGGCCAGACGCTGATTGAGGCCCACCAGGAAATCCACAGCGGGCAGCGGCGTGCGGTCGATGCCGGCCAAATAGGCGGCAAACTTTGGCGTCAGCGGCAAGGTTTCCAAGTATGGCGCCAGCTCGCGCTGCTCATCGGCGGCGTAGCTGAAGGGGATTTTTTCGGCGTAGGGTTCGAGGAAAAAATCGAACGGGTTGAATACCGCCATTTCGGCGACGAGGTCGACCTCAATGCGCAACTCATCGGTCTTTTCCGGGAATACCAAGCGCGCCAGGTAGTTGCCCTGCGGGTCCTGCTGCCAATTGATGAAGTGCTGCTCAGGCAGCACTTTGAGCGCGTAAGACAAGATCCGCGTACGGCTATGGGCCGCCGGGCGCAGCCGAACGATCTGTGGGCCGAGTTCAACAGCACGGTCGTAGCGGTAATGCGTAACGTGGTGCAACGCGACATGAATCGACACGGCGGCCTCCTGCGAGCCAGGGCATAAGCACAACGCGCGCAAGACTTATGCCACAGCAGCAGTCATTGCACTAAAACGTCGGGCCCGGTGCAGTACAGCACCAAAACGGCGCCAACGTTGTGGCTATGGTGCATGCGCTGCACACATTTGTAGCGCCGGGCTGAGGGCAGGTGGTGAATCTACCCAATCAATGGTGTTTGTGTTGGGCAATCATGGCCTGGCGCAGGCAGCGGACTTCAACCAGTTTCTGGCGCATTTCACGGTGACGTTTGCTGTTGAACAGCAACAGCCCAAGTAATGGAAACACCAGGCTCAAGGCATATACCACCCCGTTCGGTTGATCATTGAGTGTTGGCAATACACCCAGAAAGCATCCCCCCAACAGCAACACTAGCGGCCACATCCATTGGGGACGCCCGCGTGCAATCATGAAATTGCAGTGCACAATGACTAGCGTGAGTGCGATACCCACCAGGAAGGAGTACTTGGCGTTATCTGCCATGGACAGGCTTGGCATATAGCTATCGAAGAACACCGGAACCGCAAACACGAGGGTGAAAATGCAGACAAATATCGCCCCCACAAAGACGGGGAAATACGTCGACAGAAAACTGCGAATGCTAGGCAGCTCGTTCATTGCTCGGCCTCCTCATACAGCCCTATGGCAATTGTGCGCACGTTCCCTGACACCGCACTACCGGTAAAACCGATGGCTGCGCCCAACGCGTCCTTGATCTGCGTGACCGTTGCATGCTTGACCTCGGTGGGCGTGAACCGCTTAGGCAACTCGCCCGACAACTGCTTTAACTTGATCATCTTGGACGTCAAGCGTGGGTCGTTGATGCTCAGCAGCTCTTTGGTCAACTCGGCGCGCTCCTGTCGATTCAGGCCCCTGAGCACCTCTCTCACACTTTTCCCGGTAGAGGCCTTATTCAGCCGCACCAGCTTGACCGTTGCCAATGCCGATGAACCCACCCCAACCAACGACGCCGCATCCAGAGCAATCATGGTGTATTGGTACCACTCCTCACTGTCGAGCTGATCATTGCGCGCGGGGTTGCGGATCTCATTGACGGTGCGATAGCCGCTGGCAAAGCACTGCACAGAACTGGCTGCCGCGGCCGTATAGCCGAGCGCCACGACCACCGAACTGGCCCCCGCCGAAAACGGAACTGCGACGGAACCACTGGGCACCACAATCCAACCGATGACCGCGCCGGCACACGATAGCGTGGTATTGACCGCTTCGCCCACCAAGCGGGACTCACGCGGATTGTCTTGCACCTGCTGAGCGAATTGCGTTGGCGCGATGTACTTCTGCGCCTCACGCAAGATCAAACGCTTGGGTGCGATGCTGCAGATGGGCTGAAATTCGCGCAGGGTGACAACGTTGAAATCGGCATCGATATACACAACACCTGCACCGACAATGGCGGGGTCGGCATCGATGGCGGCGAACAGCCGTGGCAGGTTGATCAGGCTCTCGATACGCTGGCGCGCCATAAATTGAGAGCGGTTGGAATCCATGCCGATATTGAACAAGGAGTTGCCCATAAGTGTTCTTCCTTGAAATTGAGAGTGCCGCGACCGGCCTCATCGCAGGCAAGCCAGCTCCCACACTTGAAATGCATTCCCCTGTGGGAGCTGGCTTGCCTGCGATAGCAATCTGATGGGCGCCACCCTAACAAACAGGCCACCTACCGCCAATAAACCTACCTAATCAACGGGTCTTGCGTTGCGCAATCGCCGCCCGACGCAGCTGACGTATTTCGAGTAATCGCTGGCGCATTTCACGATGGCGCTTGCTGTTGAGCAGCAACAAACCCAGCAGCGGAAACAGCACCGCCGAGCCGTACACCAGGGTATTGAGGCCGTATTGAATCATCGGCAACACGAACAGCAGGCAACACACCAGATAGCCCGCCACCAGCCGGGTTGCCCAGGGATACCCGCGTGCGATCATCACATTGCCAAACACCAGCACCGCCACCAGCACCAGGATTGCAGCCCCGGAGTAGTCGGCCTTGAGCGCCGGCTCAACCCCGCGCAAATAGGTCACGCCCGCGGTGGACACGGCGACTGAACCGGAAAAAATCGCCATGAAGATGGTGCCCATGAACACCGGAAAATAACGCGCAAGGAAACTACGCCTATCGGGAAACCCCTTCATTCTGTCAGTTCCTCATACAGGCCAATGGCAAGCGTCGACGCCGAGCCGACGTGACCGGTCCGATAGCTGCCCCAGATACCCAACATGCCGCCCAAGGCGTCCTTGAGCTGGGTGAGCGTGGCATGACGAATTTCCGTGGAGCTGTAGCGCTTGGGCAACGTGCCAGCGCGCTGCTGCAACTTGAGCAACTTGGGGGTCAGGCTCGGGTCTTTGAGGCTGAGCAATTCCTGGGTCAATTTCTTGCGCTCCTGGCGATTCAAGCCCTTGAGCAACTCATACCAGCTCTTGCCCAACGCAGCGGCTTTTTTGGCCTTGAGCAGCCTTAATGTGGTGAAGGCGCCCGTTCCAATCCCCACCAGCGACGCGGCATCGAGAATCGGTGACACCGCGCCATACCACTGGGCGTCGTCCATGCGGTCGTTGGCATCCGGGTCAAGGATCTCGTTATAGGTACGGGCCACGCCAAATCCGCACTGAGCACTGCTGGCCAGCGCGGCCGTGACGCCAATGCCCACCACAAAAGCACTGGCGCCGGCGGTGAAGGGTACGGCGACGCTGCCACTGAACACCACGATCCAGCCGATCACCGCTGCGCCACAGGAAAGGCCCATATCAAAGGCTTCCTTCTGGAGGCGCCCTTCACGGGGGTCGGTCTTCACCTGCTCGACAAACTGCGCCGGCGAGATGTACTTCTGCGCCTCGCGCAAAATGACGCGCTTGGGCTTGATGCTGCAGATGGGCTTGAATTCGCGCAGGGTGATTACGTTGAAGTCGGCGTCGATGTACACCACACCAGCACCGACGATGCTGGGGTCGGCGTCGATGACGGCGAACAGCCGTGGCAGGTTGATCTGGCTTTCAATGCGCTGGCGCGCCATGAATTGGGAGCGATTGGAGTCCATGCCAATGTTGAGCAAGGGGTTGCCCATAAGTGTTCTTCCTTGAAATTGAGAGTGCCCAGACCGGCCTCATCGCAGGCAAGCCAGCTCCCACAGGGGAATGCATTCCAAGTGTGGGAGCTGGCTTGCCTGCGATAGCAATCTAATGGGCGCCACCTTACCAAACAGACTCAGCACCGACCAGAAAGCAAAACGCCAGCACGAGGCTGGCGTTTTGCATTTCAGGCGTCGATCAACGCGGCACAACCGGCTTGCGCGTAGGCTTGCCGCCCTTGCCCTTGGCCGCATCGCTGCGCTCTTTGGCCGCCTGCTTGTTGCGCGCCTGGGCTGCAGCCTTGGCTTGCTCGCGCTTGTCCCACGGGTTGCTGCCGTCGCTGCCACGGGGTGGCAGGCCGGTATGCTGGGTGAGGATCTTGGTGGTGGTTTCCTTGGCGACCTTATGGCTGCCCGCCGGCGTCGAGTTCTTGCGCCGGGCGCTCTGGTAGCTGTCGGTGGACGGCTGGTGCAGCGGGATCAGCTGGTCCTTGCCCGACCCGATCAGGTCGGCACGGCCCATGCGGGTCAATGCTTCACGCAGCATCGGCCAGCCCTTCGGGTCGTGGTAACGCAGGAACGCCTTGTGCAGGCGGCGCTGCTCCTCGCTCTTGACGATGGTTACCGCGTCGCTCTTGTAGGTGACCTTGCGCAGCGGGTTCTTGCCCGAGTGATACATCGCGGTGGCGGTGGCCATCGGCGACGGGTAGAACGCCTGCACCTGGTCGGCGCGAAAGCCATTGCCCTTGAGCCACAGGGCCAGGTTCATCATGTCTTCATCGGTGGTGCCCGGGTGGGCAGCGATGAAGTACGGGATCAGGTACTGCTCCTTGCCCGCTTCCTTGGTGTACTTCTCGAACATGCGCTTGAACTTGTCATAGCTGCCAATGCCCGGCTTCATCATCTGGTTGAGCGGACCTTCCTCGGTATGTTCCGGGGCGATCTTGAGGTAGCCACCGACGTGGTGGGTGACCAGCTCTTTGACGTACTCCGGCGATTCGACGGCCAGGTCGTAGCGCAGGCCGGAAGCGATCAGGATCTTCTTCACACCCGGCAACGCACGGGCACTGCGGTACAGCTGGATCAACGACGAGTGGTCGGTGTTCAGGTTCGGGCAGATGCCAGGGAACACGCATGATGGCTTGCGGCACGCGGATTCGATCTCCGGGCTCTTGCAGGCGATGCGGTACATGTTCGCCGTCGGGCCGCCGAGGTCGGAGATCACGCCGGTGAAGCCCGGCACTTTGTCGCGGATCTCTTCGATCTCGCGAATGATCGACTCTTCGGAACGGTTCTGGATGATGCGGCCTTCGTGCTCGGTGATCGAGCAGAAGGTGCAGCCGCCGAAGCAGCCACGCATGATGTTCACCGAGAAACGGATCATGTCGTAGGCCGGGATCTTCTCCTTGCCATACGCTGGGTGCGGTACGCGGGCGTAGGGCATGCCGAACACGTAGTCCATTTCTTCGGTGGTCATGGGAATGGGCGGCGGGTTGAACCACACGTCCACTTCACCGTGCTTCTGCACCAGAGCGCGGGCGTTGCCTGGGTTGGTTTCCAGGTGCAACACGCGGTTCGCGTGGGCATAGAGCACCGCGTCACCGCGGACTTTTTCCACCGACGGCAGGCGGATCACGGTTTTGTCACGGGTCATGCGCGGGCTGGCCAGGATCTGCACAACCTTGGCTTCTTCCGGGTCATCCACCGGGCCTTTTTCTTGCTCGATGGCGCAGGCCTGGGTGTCCTGGGTATTCACGTACGGGTTGATGATCTTGTCGATCTTGCCCGGACGGTCGATGCGCGTGGAATCCACTTCGTACCAGCCCGCCGGCGTGTCACGGCGGATGAACGCGGTGCCGCGCACATCGGTGATATCTTCGATCTTGTGGCCCCACGACAGGCGCTGGGCAACCTCGACGATGGCCCGCTCGGCGTTACCGTACAGCAGGATATCGGCGGTGGCGTCGATCAGGATCGAGTTGCGCACGCGGTCTTGCCAGTAGTCGTAGTGGGCGATGCGGCGCAGGGAAGCTTCGATGCCGCCGAGTACGATCGGCACGTTCTTGTAGGCTTCCTTGCAACGCTGGCTGTACACCAGGCTCGCACGGTCCGGGCGTTTGCCGGCCATGCCGCCAGGGGTGTAGGCGTCGTCAGAGCGGATTTTCTTGTCGGCGGTGTAGCGGTTGATCATCGAGTCCATGTTGCCGGCCGCGACGCCGAAGAACAGGTTCGGCTCGCCGAGCTTCATGAAGTCGTCTTTGGACTGCCAGTTCGGTTGCGCGATGATCCCGACGCGAAAGCCCTGGGACTCCAGCAGCCGGCCGATGATCGCCATGCCGAACGAGGGGTGGTCAACATAGGCATCACCGGTGACGATGATGATGTCGCACGAATCCCAGCCAAGCTGATCCATCTCCTCCCTGCTCATCGGCAGGAATGGCGCAGGACCGAAACATTCGGCCCAGTACTTGGGATAGTCAAATAACGGCTTGGCTGTTTGCATGACGGTGACCGGTGTGGAGATGAAAAATCGCGGGCGCGGAATATAGCACAAAATTTGACCAATTCCGACGACAGTAGTCGGAATTGTGGTGACGCCATCGCAGGCAAGCCAGCTCCCACAAGGGAATGCATCCCAAAGGTGGGAGCTGGCTTGCCTGCGATGGAGCCCTTACAGGTGCTTGAAACTACTCGTCGTCGTCGAAGTTGTAGCTGCCCGGCGCCAGGTTCTCGAAACGCGTGTACTTGCCGATGAACGCCAACCGGATAAACCCGATCGGGCCGTTCCGTTGCTTGCCGATGATGATTTCGGCAATGCCTTTGTGTTCCGTCTCGGGGTGGTACACCTCGTCGCGGTACACGAACATGATCACGTCGGCGTCCTGCTCGATCGCTCCGGATTCCCGCAAGTCGGAGTTCACCGGGCGCTTGTTGGGACGTTGTTCCAGGGAGCGGTTGAGCTGAGACAGCGCCACCACCGGACAGTTGAATTCCTTGGCCAGCGCCTTCAGGGAACGGGAGATTTCAGAAATCTCGTTGGTACGGTTGTCGCCGCTGGAACCCGGGATCTGCATCAACTGCAGGTAGTCGATCATGATCAGGGCGATGTCGCCATGCTCACGCACCAGGCGACGGGTACGTGCGCGCATTTCGGACGGGCTGATACCGGCAGTGTCATCGATGAACAGCTTGCGGTCGTTGAGCAGGTTGACCGCCGAGGTCAGGCGCGGCCAGTCGTCGTCTTCAAGCTGGCCGGAACGCACCTTGGTCTGGTCGATACGCCCCAGCGACGAGAGCATACGCATGATCAACGATTCGCCTGGCATCTCGAGGGAGTACACCAGCACCGCCTTGTCGCTGCGCAACACGGCGTTTTCCACCAGGTTCATCGCGAAGGTGGTCTTACCCATGGACGGACGACCGGCGACGATGATCAAGTCGGACGGCTGCAGGCCGCTGGTCTTTTCGTCGAGGTCGGTGTAACCGGTGGAAATACCGGTAATCGCCGCATCGGTGTTGAACAGGGTGTCGATACGGTCGATGGCTTTGGTCAGCAGGTCGTTGACGCTGACCGGGCCGCCGGTTTTCGGCCGGGCCTCGGCGATCTGGAAGATCTGGCGCTCGGCTTCGTCAAGGATCTCGGCGGCAGTGCGGCCTTCGGGGTTGAAGGCGCTGTCGGCGATTTCGGTGCTGATGCCGATCAACTGGCGCAACGTGGCCCGCTCGCGGACGATCTGGGCATAGGCCTTGATGTTGGCGACGGACGGCGTGTTTTTTGCCAGCTCGCCGAGGTAGCCCAGGCCGCCGACTTGGGAGGTCTGGCCTTCCTTGTCCAACTGCTCGGCCAGGGTGACCACGTCGATCGGTGAGTTCTGGTCGGCCAGCTTGGCAATGGCGCGGAAGATCAGGCGGTGGTCATGGCGATAGAAATCACCGTCCGAGACTTGATCCAGCACGCGTTCCCAGGCGTTGTTGTCCAGCATCAAGCCACCGAGCACGGCCTGTTCGGCCTCGATGGAATGCGGCGGCACCTTCAGGGCAGCGGTTTGTAGATCGTATTGCTCAGGAGCGGAGATTTCGTTCATGGCCACTTGGAATTTGGGGTGTGTAGAAAAACAAAAGGCACGACCTGTAAACAGGATCGTGCCCGATGTTAACCGCCTGGCACGCGAGGTGCCAGTCAGTTAGGTGCGACTTAAGCTGCTACCACGACAACGCGTACGGTGGCTTCAACTTCGGCGTGCAGGTGCACGGCTACGTCGAATTCGCCTACGTTGCGGATGGTGCCGTTCGGCAGACGAACTTCGCTCTTCTGCACTTCAACGCCGGAGGCGGTCAGTGCATCAGCGATGTCGTGGGTGCCGATCGAACCGAACAGCTTGCCTTCGTCACCAGCGGTGGCAGTGATAGTCACTTCCAGCTCAGCCAGTTGGGCAGCGCGAGTTTCGGCCGACGCTTTTTTGTCTGCTGCGGCTTTTTCCAGCTCAGCACGACGCTCTTCAAACGCAGCCAGGTTGGCAGCGGTTGCAGCGGTGGCTTTGCCGTATGGCAGCAGGTAGTTACGACCGTAGCCGGCCTTAACGTTCACTTTGTCGCCCAGGTTGCCCAGGTTGGCGACTTTTTCCAGAAGGATCAGTTGCATGTGAAAATCCTCTAACTTTTAACCTTCACCGTTCGCGTTATCGGCGTCTTTCGACGCCAGACGACCGCGAAAATCAATCAGGCTGTCAACAATGGCCAAGACCACGAGTAACGGATAGATCAGCTGCATGAACAGCACCAGCGTGACGTACAACCCCACCAGCCAAAACTTGGCCAGTCGCTTTTGCGCAGCAAGCCCATGAATCAGGGCCAGCCCGGCAAACACCAGCGGTACGCTGCAAATCGGCGCCAGCAAGGCCATCTGTGGGCCGAAGTTCGGCCCGACAACCATGCACGCCAGCAGCAACATCGCCGGCCCCGCTGGGATTCTGATACTGCGAAACTCGCGACCAAAACCACCCGGGTTGTACAACAACGCCTGCCAATAACGCCCAAGAATCAGGCTCAGCACGCTGACGACCTGCAACAAAGCCGCAATCAGGCCGGTCAGGACCGGAGCAATCAGTGACGCAAACCGCGCTCGCTCATCTACCGACAACTGCTGGTAGAGATCCCCGAGGGCCAACGGCAGGATCTTGACGATCTCCTGCGCCAGCGCCTCGATTTGCGGGCGGAAAGCCGCGCCAAGCATCACTGAGTACACCAACCCCAATGCCACGCTGACCAGCAGCGTACGGACCCAGGACTCACTTGCGCGCAAAACCAACGCAAGGCTCGATGACCCCAGCAGTACCAGAAGTACCCGTGGATCACCCATTTGCAGCCACCAGATCAAGGCCGGCAACAAACCCAGGGCAAGAACGCCAAGGGCGTCCTTCAAACCGCGCCGCAGCAGCACAAGGCAACCTGCGGCAGCACCCAACCAATAAAGCAACGGCAATGCCGCACATCCAGCCACTACCAGAGTGGCCTGCACGCGACCGCGCATGATGAACTCAGCTAAGGCGCGCATGCATTCAATCCCTTACTACTTGTCGACTGCCCGGTCTCAGCGGCCGTGGCTGTCGGTGTAGGCCAGCAGGGCCAGGAAGCGGGCGCGCTTGATAGCGGTGGCCAGCTGACGCTGATAACGTGCTTTGGTACCGGTGATACGGCTTGGAACGATTTTGCCGGTCTCGGATACGTAGGCTTTCAGAGTGTTGAGATCTTTGTAATCGATCTCTTTCACGTCTTCAGCGGTGAAACGGCAGAATTTACGACGACGGAAGAAACGTGCCATTTGATAGGCTCCTTAATAAGGTCCGTGGATTACTCGTCAGCGTTATCGCTGTTGTCGCTGTCTTCAACGCTATCATCAGCGCCTTCTTCAGGACGGTCGCGACGCTCACGGCGCTCACTGCGGTTTTCTTCAGCCTTGAGCATCTCGGATTGGCCGGTAACGGCTTCTTCGCGACGGATGACCAGGTTACGGATCACTGCATCGTTGTAACGGAAGTTGTCTTCCAGCTCGGCCAGGGCCTTGCCAGTGCACTCAACGTTCAGCATCACGTAGTGAGCCTTGTGAACATTGTTGATTGCGTAGGCCAGTTGACGACGGCCCCAATCTTCCAGACGGTGGATTTTGCCGCCGTCTTCTTCGATCAGCTTGGTGTAACGCTCAACCATGCCGCCGACTTGCTCGCTTTGATCCGGGTGGACCAAAAAGATGATTTCGTAATGACGCATGAATGCTCCTTACGGGTTGTAGCCTGCCGCTCAAAAACGGTCAGACAAGGAGTGAATGACACTTATGGATCTTGCCGCAGGGGAGGCACATCGGTGCCTGCCAGGAAGGCAAGGGGCGCAATTGTAGAGAAGGGGGAGAACGGGCGCAAGGTGATTGGTGATTATTTGAACAACTCCAAGCACCACAAACACAAATGTAGGAGCGAGCTTGCTCGCGAAAAACGTCAACGATAACGCGCGCACCCTGAATGAACGCGGCGCCTGTGAGTTTTTCGCGAGCAAGCTCGCTCCTACATTAGGATTGAGGCATGCCCCATATTGCAATTACTTCTTGGGCTTGGCCTTGGCTTTCGCACCACGCTGACGCTGGGCCTCGAACAGGCATACACCCGTCGCCACCGACACGTTCAGGCTGCTGACGCTACCAGCCATCGGCAGGTGCACCAGGTAATCGCAATGCTCACGGGTCAACCGGCGCATGCCTTTGCCTTCGGCGCCCATGATCAGGATGGTAGGGCCGGTGAGGTCCTGATCATAGATGCTGACCTCAGCCTCCCCCGCCGTGCCCACGACCCACAGGCCGCGCTGCTGGAGCTTCTCCAGGGTACGCGCAAGGTTGGTCACGGCCACCAGCGGAATCACTTCCGCCGCACCGCAGGCGACCTTGCGCACCACCGGCGTCAGGGTCGCGGACTTGTCCTTGGGCACGATCACGGCCAGCGCACCGGCAGCATCCGCCGAGCGCAGGCAAGCGCCGAGGTTGTGCGGGTCGGTTACGCCGTCCAGCACCAAGAGCAACGGCGCGCCTTCGGTACGGTCGAGCAACTCGTCGAGCATCGCCTCGCCCCACACCTGGCTCGGGCTGACGTCGGCCACCACGCCTTGGTGAACGCCTTCGACCCACACGTCCATTTCACGACGTTCGGCCTGGCCGATGGCAACCTTGTTTTGGGTGGCCAACTCGACCAGCGCCTGTACGCGCGGCTCGCTGCGACCTTCGGCCAACCACACCTGTTTGACGCGCTTGGGGTGGTGACGCAGCAGTGCTTCTACGGCG
>NZ_WKCD01000379.1:0-4212 GCF_021606625.1 Pseudomonas sp. PA-4-8C | reverse complement strand
GGCGAATCTTGCCCAGGGGCGCAGCAGAATGGGTGAGCTCGTCTTCGGCCAACAGTGCCACGTTCTCCATGGCCTCCGCATGTTTGAGCAGCGCTTCGCCGGCAGGCGTCAGTTCATAGCCCTGGGCATGTTGCACGAACAACGCCGTGCCGAGGCTTTTCTCGATGGCGTCGATATGCCGGGCCACGGTGGCATGCGTGGTTTTCAGGCGTTGGGCGGCGGTGAGCAGGCGGCCACTGCGCTGCAACTCGAGAAAAAACCGCAGGTCATTCCAGTCGAACATATCGCCTCCAGTGCCCGGGCCAGCCGCCGTTGTTTAAAAACGCACAGCGGGTGGGTAAAAACTAACATTTTTAAGACGAAAACTAACAACTAGGATGGGGCCAATAAGAAAAACAAGCGAGACCCCAGATGCCCAATGCAACTGCTGAATACGATTACATCGTCGTCGGCGCCGGCCCTGCCGGATGCCTGCTGGCCAATCGTCTGTCCGCCAACCCGGCTCACCGTGTCCTGCTGCTGGAAGCCGGTGGCCGCGACAACTACCCCTGGATCCATATCCCCGTCGGCTACCTGTTCTGCATCGGCAACCCACGCACCGACTGGTGCTTCAAGACCGAATCCCAAGCCGGCCTGCAAGGGCGCGCCTTGAGCTACCCCCGGGGCAAAGTGCTGGGCGGCTGCTCGTCTATCAACGGCATGATCTATATGCGCGGCCAGGCTCAGGACTACGATGGCTGGGCGGCGGCGGGCAACGCGGGCTGGGCCTGGAAAGACGTACTGCCGCTGTTCAAACAGAGCGAAAACCATTTTGCCGGCGGCTCTGAATTCCACAACGAGGGCGGCGAGTGGCGCGTCGAGCAACAGCGCCTGTCGTGGCCGATCCTCGATGCGTTTCGTGAGGCGGCTGCCCAAAGCGGCATCGCCAATATCAATGACTTCAACCAGGGCGATAACGAGGGTTGCGGTTACTTCCAGGTCAACCAGAAAGCCGGTGTGCGCTGGAATGCGGCCAAGGCGTTTCTCAAGCCGATCCGCCAGCGGCCTAACCTCACCGTGCTGACGGAGGTAGAGGTTGAGCGTGTGCTGCTGGAAAACGGTCGTGCCTCGCAGGTACTGGGGCGCCAACACGGCCAGGCACTGATCTGGAAAGCGCGCAAAGAGATCGTACTGTGCGCCGGCTCGGTGGGTTCGCCGGGCATTCTGCAACGTTCAGGGATCGGCCCTTCCCAGGTGCTCAAGCCCCTGGGTATCGACGTGGTGCATGAACTGCCAGGCGTTGGCGGCAACCTGCAAGATCACCTGCAACTGCGCCTGATCTACAAGCTGGAAAATGCCCGCACCCTGAACCAGATCGCCGGCACATTGTGGGGCAAGATGGGCATGGGCCTGCGCTACCTGTACGACCGTAGCGGCCCGCTGTCGATGGCGCCCAGCCAGCTCGGCGCGTTTGCCCGCTCCGGCCCGGAGCAGACCTCTGCCAACCTGCAATACCATGTGCAACCACTGTCCCTGGAGCGCTTTGGCGAACCATTGCACGGCTTCCCGGCATTTACCGCGTCGGTCTGCGACCTGCGCCCGCAAAGCCGTGGCCGGGTGGATATTCGTTCGGCCAACCCGGCGGACGCCCCCTTGATACAACCCAATTACCTCAGCCACCCCGAAGACTTACGCGTCGCCGCCGACGCCATTCGCCTGACCCGGCGCATCGTCGCCGCTCCGGCCCTGAGCCAGTTCAAACCGGTGGAATACCTGCCCGGCCAAGACCTGCAAACTGAAGAACAACTGCACGAAGCCGCCGCACGGATCGGCACCACGATTTTCCATCCGGTGGGCACCTGCCGCATGGGCGATGACAAGGACGCGGTGGTCGACAGCCAACTGCGCGTACACGGCATCCCCGGCCTGCGCATTGCCGATGCGTCGATCATGCCGCGCATCACCTCCGGCAATACCTGCTCACCCACGCTGATGATCGCGGAAAAAGCCGCGCAGCTCATCCTGTCACCCAACACTGTAGGCGCGAGCTTACTCGCGAAAAACCCACCAGCACCGCGCACTACAGGGCACCCCGCGTAATCGTTGACGTTGAAAAAATAGCGGCGCTGAGGTTGGCGCCGACAGTGGAACAACAATAAATAATCACTGTGAGGGACACCCGATGTCAGAACATGCTCAACCCCTGGGCTCAGCGGCCAGTGCAAGTACCGCCAACGAATCAAGAAAGGTCATCTTCGCCTCCTCCCTGGGGACGGTGTTCGAGTGGTATGACTTTTTCCTCTACGGCGCCCTGGCGGCGGTGATCAGCAAGCAATTCTTTGCCGGGGTCAACGACACCACGGCGTTTATCTTTGCCTTGATGGCCTTTGCCGCAGGCTTTGTGGTGCGGCCATTCGGTGCGCTGGTGTTCGGCCGCCTGGGCGATATGATCGGGCGCAAGTACACCTTCCTCGTGACCATCATCCTGATGGGCGTGGCAACCTTCTGCGTCGGGTTGCTGCCGACCTACGCCAGCATCGGCATTGCCGCACCGATCATCCTCATTGTGCTGCGCATGCTGCAGGGCCTGGCACTGGGCGGCGAGTACGGAGGTGCCGCTACCTACGTGGCCGAGCATGCCCCACCGGGCAAGCGCGGGCTGCACACCAGCTGGATTCAATCCACCGCCACCCTCGGCCTGCTGCTGTCGCTGCTGGTGGTGCTGGCCTGCCGTTACTTCACCGGCGATCAGTTCGAAGTGTGGGGCTGGCGCATTCCGTTCCTGTTTTCCATCGTGCTGCTGGGCATCTCGACCTGGATCCGCATGAGCCTGCACGAATCGCCCGCCTTCTTGAAAATGAAAGAGGAAGGCAAGGCCTGCAAGGCGCCGATTCGCGAGTCCTTCGGCAAATGGGAAAACCTCAAGGTGGTGCTGATCGCCCTGTTCAGCATCAACGGCGGGCAGGCGGTGACCTTCTACGCGGCGCAGTTTTATGTGCTGTTCTTCCTCACCCAGTTCCTGCGCATGGACCCGGCCCTGGCCAATATGCTGTTGATTATCAGCGTGGTGATTGGCGCGCCGTTCTTTATCCTGTTTGGCTGGCTATCGGACAAGGTCGGGCGCAAGCCGGTGCTGATGCTCGGCCTGCTGCTGGCGACCGCGCTGTACTTCCCGATCTTCAAAGGCCTGGCGCACTACACCAACCCCGCAATGGACCAGGCCAGCCAACAGGCGCCGATCACCGTACTGGCCGACCCGGCCACCTGCACCTTCCAGTTCGACCCAGTGGGCAAGGCCCGTTTTGACAGCCCCTGCGACAAGGTCAAGACCTTCCTGGTCAAACAGGGACTGCCCTACAGCAGCGTCGCCGCCCCTGCGGGCAGCCCGGTGCAAGTGAGCGTCGGCGATGTGCGCATCGACGGTTTTGATGAAGCGGCCCTGCGTGGCGCCGTGGCCCTGGCCGGTTATCCGTCTTCGGCAGATGCGGCCCAGGTCAACAAGCTGATGGTGGTGGTGCTGATCGTGGTGCTGATCTTCATCGCCGCCATGTGCTACGGGCCGTTGGCGGCGCTGATGGTGGAGCTGTTTCCGACGCGCATCCGCTACACCTCGATGTCCCTGCCCTACCACATCGGTAACGGCTGGTTTGGCGGGTTCCTGCCGACGGTGTCGTTCGCCCTGGTGGTGTACACCGGCGATATCTTCTACGGGTTGTGGTACCCGGTGGTGGTGACGGGGGTGAGCCTGATCGTCGGGCTGTTCTGCCTTAAAGAAACCCGACATGTGGATATCGAAAACAACTGATACCTCCCCCCTGCAGGAGCGAGCTTGCTCGCGAAGAACCTGAGAGCAACGCGGGGCACCAGGCGCCCCGCGTCATCGTTAACGACCTTCGCGAGCAAGCTCGCTCCTACAGCGGTGTGCAGTGCTCACACAAATTGCTGTACATCCATACAGATAATGGTTGCTCAAATCCGTTCAAATAAGCATCCTGCAAGGCATCAACCTGATCTGATGTGATGACCATGCGGCTGTACCTCTGTGAAAAACCCTCCCAGGCCAAGGATATCGCGGCCGTGCTCGGCGCCAGCCGCCGTGGCGATGGGTGCTGGCTGGGTCATGGAGTCACGGTCACCTGGTGCATCGGCCACTGGCGGTCGCTTATACACATCGGGCGCGGCCGACGAAGGCAGACGAGTGTAGGAGTTGGCGGATGTCGCGGTCGTGGCGCG
>NZ_WKCD01000378.1:0-4222 GCF_021606625.1 Pseudomonas sp. PA-4-8C | reverse complement strand
GAGGTGCCGAGTGGTGGGGCAAGAGCCCTTTTGGTTACTTTTGGGGCTCTTTTCCAAAAGTGACCCGCTGTCAGAGCGGAACCCTAAGTGGCCGTTACCTAAATAACGGATATGTACCCGGTCCAACTGTGTCGACTGTCAGGCCGTCGCGGGAGCAAGCTCCCTCGCCACAGGTCCAGCATCGCGCCGAAAATGTGTGATACCTACGGCTTGCCCGCGATGGCGTAAGGCCAGGCGACTCAGAGCCGCTGGATAGTCACAGCCCCCGCAGGCCCAGCCGGCCCCGGTTGCCCTTCCAACCCTGGACGGCCCTTTTCGCCGCCGTCCGCGCGGTACACCAGGCAGCCCTTGGACTGCCCGCCCTTGCCGGGTTTGCCCGCAACCCCAGCCAGGCCACCGGGCCCGCCATCGACCCAGACCTTGATCTGTTCAGCCGGGAACGCCTGCGGCAACTCCAGGCGTACCTGGGCGCCCGCCGCCCCTGGCCGGCCATCGCCGCCGTTATCGCCATTGAAACCGCGCCCGGCTGAGCCCCAGGTGCAACCCGGGTCAACGCCGTTGGCACCGTCCAGGCCCGCATATCCTTGGGCGCCGGCGCCACCACGGGCATCTACCGAAAGCGCTTCGGCAGTCAGCGAGTTAATGCGCAAGGTCAGGTCACGCCCAGCCTTGGCGGGTTTTTCGTGGGTGCCGGGAGCGCCCCGAGAGGTGATCTGGCTACCGTGCTCCAACTGCGCATCGCGCACTTGCATTTGCAGTGCGGTATTGCCGGGAACAATGGTGATGCGTGCGTCGCGCCCCAAGTGCAGCTCATCCACCGTAACCTGGCTGATGGTGGCCGGAATCAGCAAGGTGCCGTAATCCGCCACGTCCAGACGCTCGAGCTGCAACACGCTGGTGCTGCTGGGCAAGCGCATCAATGAATTGGTTTCGACACTGACGCTCTGGGCCAGGGCAACGGGGCTGACCAACAGGGCCAGCAGAAAAACCTTACGCATCATGGGGCTCCTGAGTGTTTTCAAATTTTTCTTTGATCGCACAGTAACGACTTCTACAGGCGATTTGCCAGTGAAGGATCAAAAAACTTCAGTTCTCCCCCGGCGGCTATCGACCGCCGCGCTCTAGGCCCACGCGCCCAGCCGCGCTAGTCTCTACGGTCTTGATGCGAGGATCTGCAATGACCGCTGGAATTTCTGCCCGTACGCCCCAACAAGCCTTGGCGGCCCTGCTGGACCTTCACAGGCCAAAACGCCTGTTATTAGTGGGCGCCAGCCATTTTCCGGCGCTGGATGCCTTCAAAGCTGCGCACCCGGACACCGAAGTGTTCTATGCCCCGCCAGGGCCGTTGTCGGAAAACCTCGCGGTGCAGCGCTTTGACCTCGCGCTGGTGGTCGACTGCCTGGAGCACCTGACCAAACCCCAAGGCCTGACCCTGCTCGGTGGCATTCGTAACCTCAATGCCAGCCGCATCGCCGTGCTGGCCGACCTGGGCGCCTGCGACTGGAAGGACACCGACTTTTTCTCCCTGGCCCTGCAAGCCGGCGAACGCTTCCAACGCGATGATCAGGTACTGACGCTGTTTACCTATGATCTGCTTGACTATAAACAGGTGCCGGACTGGCTCAACGCCCGCTTCTGGGCCAACCCGGAAAACTTCGGAAAGTATTGGTGGTAACCCGATGAGTACATCCATTTGCCCGTGCGGCAGCGGCAATCTGCTGGATGCCTGCTGCGGCCATTATCACGCCGGTCACCCGGCCCCCTGCGCCAGCGCGTTGATGCGCTCGCGCTACAGCGCCTATGTGCTGGGCCTGGTCGATTACCTGGTCGCCACTACATTGCCTGCGCAACAGGCCGGCCTGGACCGCGACGCCATTGCCGCCTGGAGTGCCCAAAGCACCTGGCTGGGCCTGGAGGTTGAAAGCTCCGAGGTGTTCGGCGGCCAGCCGGAACACGCCTTTGTCACCTTTACCGCGCGCTGGCATGACGCTACTGGTGAACATAGTCACCGCGAGCAGTCTTCTTTCGTACAGAATGAGGGGCGCTGGTACTTCATCGACCCTACGGTAGAAGTGAAGGCCGGACGTAACGATGCCTGTTTGTGTGGCAGTGGGCAGAAATTCAAGAAGTGCTGTTCCAGCTACTTCTAATCACTGGACGGGGATAACGCCATGCTTCGGATGTATAGCTTGATGCTGGCGTTGACCCTGGGCCTGACCGGCTGCGCGTCCTGGTTCGAAGACGACGCGCCGCCGCCCCACGTTGCCCTGGTCAAGGTCGAAGTGGTACGGGCCAAGCTGCTGGAGCAGAAATTCAAGCTGTACTTTCGCGTGGACAACCGCGACGACGCCGACCTGACCGTGCGCGGCCTGGTCTACAAGGTCAGCCTGGGCAACCTGGTGTTGACCGAAGGCGAGTCCAACGAGTGGCTGACCGTACCGCCACGCGGGCATAAATTCTTCAAGGTCTCGGTGCGCACCAACCTCTGGCCACAGGTGCGTGAGGTGGTGCAGATGCTGAAAAATCCCGACCGGCCCGTGCCTTATCGTCTGGAAGGCGAACTGAAAACCGGATTATTCATCGGTAATGACGTGCAGGTGGCACACAATGGCGAGATAATCCCCGGCGATTTTATTCCGGAGCAACATCGATGACACAGCAACCCCATGTCCATGGTCCTGACTGCAACCACGATCATGACCACCATGATCACGACCACGGCCATGTCCACGGCCCGAACTGCGGCCACGCTCACCAAGAGCCGGTGCGCAATGCGTTGAAGGACGTCGGTCGCAACGACCCCTGCCCGTGCGGCAGCGAGAAGAAATTCAAGAAGTGCCACGGCGCTTAAACCGCACGTGTAGGAGCGAGCTTGCTCGCGAAAAACGTCAGCGATTACGCGTGTTTCCTGAATAAACACAGCGCCCATGGGTTTCTCGCGAGCAAGCTCGCTCCTACAAAGCCTTAAACCAGCCCCCACCTCAATGGGCGGCTGTTTCAAGTTCTCACGCAATTGCCAAAACTCCCGCTTGCGTCGTTTCGCCGCGCTCACTAACGTAGCGCCTTTACTGACGCTACCCCCCGCAGGAGCTTTGCCATGGCCTCGCCAGCCCTCTTACATTTTCTTCCCCGGTTCGGCGTTGCCGCGGCAGTGGTCAGTGCCTTGGGCCTGGCCGGTTGCCAGCTCCAGAACACCCAGGACACCCTGCCGCCCGTTGCTGGCGTGCAGCCGATCAAGGGCCTGGCACAGAATGTGTCGGTGCGCCGCAATGCCCAAGGCATGCCGCTGATCGAAAGCAACACTTTCCACGACGCTCTGTTCAGCCTCGGTTACGTGCACGCCAGCGACCGCATCACCCAGATGGTCACTCTGCGCCTGCTGGCTCAGGGCCGTCTGGCGGAAATGTCGGGCCCGCAAGTGCTGGATGTCGACCGCTTCATGCGGGCGGTCAACCTCAAGAAAAGCGCTGGCGAGTTGTACAATGCCTCATCGCCACGCCTCAAACGCTTCTTTGAAGTGTATGCCCGAGGCGTCAACGCCTACCTGTTCCGCTACCGCGACAAGCTGCCGGCGGACCTGGCCCAGAGCGGCTACAAGCCCGAGTACTGGAAGCCGGAAGATTCGGCGCTGCTGTTCTGCCTGCTCAATTTCAGCCAGTCGAGCAACCTGCAGGGGGAGCTCTCGTCCCTGGTGCTGGCGCAAAAGGTCGGCGTCGACAAACTCGCCTGGCTCACCCCAAGCGCACCGGACGAACCTGTCCCGCTGGCCGAAGCCGACAAGCTCAAAGGCGTCAACCTGAGCCAGATCACCGGCCTCGCCGGGCTGGAAACCGTAGGCCAGCAATTGCGCAGCCTCAACGCCCTGAGCGTCACCACCTCAAGCAACTGGGCCATTGGCCCGCAACGCAGCCGCAGCGCCAAGAGCCTGTTGGCCAACGACATCGCCGCGCAGCCACAAGCACCGTCGCCGTGGAACTACGTGCAGATTCGTGCGCCCAAATACCAGGCCGCCGGTGCTTCGATTGCCGGCCTGCCGACCCTGCTCTCCGGTTTCAACGGCAAAGTGGCGTGGAGCATGAGCGCGGTCAAGGGCGACACCCAGGACCTGTTCCTGGAGAAGGTCAAACGCCAGGGCAACGCGCTGTACTACGAGAACAACGGCAAATGGCTGCCGGCCGGCGTGCGCAACGAAACCTTCTTCATCAAGGGCCAGCGCTCGATT
>NZ_WKCD01000377.1:0-4230 GCF_021606625.1 Pseudomonas sp. PA-4-8C | reverse complement strand
GGTGGCAGGTTTGCAGCGTTACGTACAGGCTTGAGACAGCTGCGCTGGTGAACAATCAGCGCACCTAAATCCGTTCGCGGTCGCCCCATGTCCGAAGCCTTCGAAGTTCCCAGCCCCCACGAAAAACACCTTGAACACACCACCGAGCATGCTCACGGCCGCGGCGACAGCTTTGCCAGCCGCATCGCCGTGATGACCGCCATCATGGCGACCGTCGGTGCCATGCTCAGCTATCAGGCCGGCTCCAGCGAAAGCACAGCTGCGATGGACAAGAACAACGCCGCCATCATCAAGACCGAAGCCGCTAACCAGTGGAACTACTACCAGGCCAAATCCAGCCGCCAGAACCTGGCAGAACTGGCCAGCCATATTCCCGGCGTGGATGCGGCGCATTACCAGGCGGAGATCGAGCGCTACAAGCTCCAGAAGGAAGAAGTGCGTAAACAGGCCGAAACGCTTGAGGCCACTTCACGGGACTGGGACCACAAATCCGAGGAAGCGCTGCACCAGCACCATCGCTGGGCCCAGGCGATGACGGCGATTCAGATCGCGATTTCATTGGCGGCGATTACCCTGCTCACGCGCAAGGAATGGCTCAAACGCATGTCGTACACCGCCGGCGGGGTGGCGGTGATGTTGGGTGGCCTGGCGTGGCTGCATCTCTGACACGCCGAAGAATAAATGTGGGCGCTGTCGAGCCCCAACCAGGCTGCAATGGGATCACCGCGCAGTACCCGCCAGACTGCGACCCAGCCTCGCTGATTGATTTCAATCTGCCAACTGAGCGCTTAGAGTGTCGCCCCCCCGAGAATTGAATCTCGAGATTGAACCTATGGAGTTATGAGTGAAATACGTCAGTAAAGTCGTTGCAGCAGCCGTACTTGGTTTCACCCTGGCAGGTTGCACCGGCACCGCCATGAAAACCCAGCAATACGACGCCAGCCAATACACCGTCCTCGGCCACAGCGAAGCCAGCGCCACCGGCATCATGCTGCTGGGCGTCATCCCCATCGGCCAGAACAACCGCTTCGTACGCGCCCAGGATGCAGCCATCAAGGCCAAGGGCGGCGACGCGTTGATCAACACACAAGTGCAGGAAAAGTGGTTCTGGGCTTGGGTATTGAACGGCTACACCACCAAAATCTCCGGTGATGTGATCAAGCTGAAAACCGCGCAATAAAGTACGAAATTGCCAGGGCGCTGACCCCGGCAAGCGACGTATCATGGGCCTGACTTTCGAGGATGGCCCATGAACCTCAGCATCATTTACGCCCTCGCGGCCGCCGCCCTGTTCGGCGCCAGCACCCCGCTCGCCAAAAGTCTTGGCCTGGGCCTCTCGCCCATCCTGCTCGCCGGCCTGCTCTACCTCGGCAGCGGCATTGGCCTTGCCGGTGTGCGCTTGATCCGTGATCGCGGCTGGAAACCTACCGGGCTAACCCCATCGGAATGGCCCTGGCTACTTGGCGCCATCGCCTTCGGCGGCCTCCTCGGCCCCGTTGCACTGATGTTCGGCCTGACCCGCACCACCAGCGCCAGCGCCTCCCTGATGCTCAACCTTGAATCGGTACTGACCGCCGTGATCGCCTGGGTCGTGTTCCGCGAAAACGCCGACCGACGCATCGTCCTCGGCATGCTTGCCATTGTGTTGGGCGGCGTGGTGTTGTCGTGGTCCGGTGCTGACAGCAGCCATCAGGACTGGACCGGACCGCTCGCCGTTGCGCTGGCGTGTTTGTGCTGGGGCATTGATAACAACCTGACGCGCAAGGTGTCGGCGTCTGACGCGCTCTTTATCGCTGGGGCCAAGGGCTTGATTGCGGGGTTGGTGAATTGCAGCCTGGCGCTTTACCTGGGGGCGCAGATTCCGGGCGTGGCGCAACTGGCGCCGATTCTACTGGTAGGTTTCCTCGGCTATGGCATCAGCCTGGTGATGTTCGTGCTGGCCCTCCGCGGACTGGGCAGCGCGCGCACCGGCGCTTACTTCTCCACGGCACCCTTTCTCGGTGCCGCAGTGGCGTTGCTGGTATTTGGCGAGTCGGTGACCGTGGCGTTCTGGATTGCCTCGGCACTGATGGCCGTAGGCGTGTGGCTGCACCTGACGGAGCGGCATGCCCATGAGCATCTGCATGAGGCAACGGAACATGGGCATTGGCATGTGCATGATGAGCATCATCAACATGAGCATGGGTTCGAGTGGGACTCGAAGGTGCCTCATAGCCACGTGCATGCACATGGAGTGATGAGGCATAGCCACGCGCACTTTCCGGATGTGCATCATCGGCATAGGCATTGAGGGCGGGCTTAGGCATAGGGTGTGGGTGGCTTTCGGCAACGTCCTACACGTCACTCAGAAGCGATGGGCTGCCGTTTTAAAATCGCCACACCTATAGTCTGACGGTCGCTCACATAGCGAACGGGTTTGGCGACCCGATGATAAATCGATAGATGCCTCTCGGGATTTGCGGGATGCTTCTGCGCGCAATAAGCTGCTCGACGGTAGCTGTGCGCGGGAGACCTTCGGGTCTGCCGGTTTTTCCGATTGTCCCGGTTCGCCAACCTGCGTACAGCTGCCACCCTTTTGTTTGGCGACAAATGTGTGGTTGCTCTCCTTTGACAACCGGAGTTCAACATATGAACCAATACATCGCCCTTACCAGCAACGACAGCGCCACCCCTGCCCTATTTGTCGACACCACCGTGCCGCTGGGAATACTCCTCGATGCTGCGACCTATCGGCTTCGTGCTGTTACTCAAGTCCTTGAGAATCTTGCGCTACGTAGTGAGATCAGCAGTGATGCGGTGGTGCTGAGTGACTTGGCATTGCTCTGCTCCATTCCGCTGCGGGACGGATGCGATTTACTTGATGTCATGGGGCGACGGATAGACGTGTCCTGCGCATGAGTTAAGAGCAGTAGGTTTTCAACTTAAAAATTACGAAACCCCAGGTTTCTTTCGAAACCTGGGGTTTCGTTTGCTTCGAATGTGGTGAAATGAAAATTAAATAAATCTGTCCCCTTTTTCCACTGCATCCTGAAAAATTGAGGCGTCCAGTCTATCGATAGCCGCGCGGGCCGTGCCGAAAAACGCCTATCCCTTAAACTCCCCCGTCCCATTGCCGACGGCGTCAACATACGCCACACACAACGACTCGGCGATCTGGCTTTTGACTGCTTTGGTCGATTCCGGGCGCGGGTTTCACCTTTGTTGTTTCCGGACTTTGGATAGCAACCCTGAGCCGGAAATAGCATGAGGGTTCCCGTCGGCGAAGTTAGCGATAAAACACAACGCTGTGCGGGCCATAAAGTAAATAAATCCGTCCCCTTTTTCCGGTAGTGATGCGGTGGTGCTGAGTGACTTTGCACTGCTCTGTTCGATTCCACTGCGCGATGGATGCGATTTGCTCGATGTCATCGGGCGACGAATGGACGCGCCGTGCGCATGATCTAAAAACAGCAGGTTTCAAACTCAAAAATTAAAAAACCCCAGGTTTCTTTCGAAACCTGGGGTTTTGTTTGCTGTGAACGTGGTGAAACGAAAATCAAATAAACCTGTGCCTTCGCCAACTTCTGTTACGCGTGCGATATCGGGCTCAGTTGACGATTCATCGCAATGATATCCGCATGACTAGGGTTGGGACCCAGCTTCGCGAAATGCTCTATCATGCGATCCCGAGTTTTTGGCGCCTCACCTTTAACTGCCGCATGAAGGGCCCGGCGCATATCAACGGCGGTGTAGTCGCAGCAGTACGCAGGGGTTGCAGGTTGTTGCCGCCACGACTGCTCAAGTGAACCCGCATTGACTGGATCAAAACCTGATTCGCTCACCAGCTCCATGACTGTCTGCACACCGACCTGATCGCCCCCAGCGACCGCCGCCGCCAATCGTCCAGGCGTGCCCTCGGGCTGGCCTAGCTCAGCGAGCGAATAGGCTAACAAGTTGTTGAACGCCTTGATCACCGGCCTTCCAATCTGTTTCGAAACCCAAACGCTTTCGGCCATGCCTTCATCTATTTCCGGAATTTTTTGGTCCCTCACGCCCGGGTAGTAATTGCCGGTATCCACGACAGGGACGTCCAATGGAACAGATGCGAACAAGTCAGCAGGCAGATCAGCCACTGCTGGGAAAGGGATAGATAAAAATATCACTTCGGCATCTCGAACAACGCCCGAAATATCTGCAGGTACCGCCCCTATCTCGCTGGCGAATGCACGAACCCCCTCAATGCCTTTGGAG
>NZ_WKCD01000376.1:0-4267 GCF_021606625.1 Pseudomonas sp. PA-4-8C | reverse complement strand
CCGAACGGATGGGTAGCCAATGACACGTTTCTTGCCGGATATGGTTTAGCACAGGCCGTACCAGGCCCGCTTTTTACCTTCGCAGCATTTCTTGGCGCGTCCATGAGTGCCCAACCTTCTGGTTGGCTCGGGGCTACTGCCTGCGTCATTGCTATTTTTGCTCCTTCGTTCTTGCTCGTAATCGGCGTGCTGCCATTTTGGGAGCAACTGCGGAAAAGCTTACGCACCCAAGCTGCACTTTCAGGCGTAAACGCAGCAGTTGTGGGCCTTCTCCTGGCGGCCTTGTATAACCCAGTCTGGACGAGCGCCATATTGATTCCTGCAGACTTTGGCTTAGCGCTGATAGCGCTTGTGGCTTTGATGTTCTGGAAGGCTCCTCCATGGTTGGTCGTCCTGGCGGGAGGTCTCCTCGGATGGTTACTCGGCATTGAGTTTTGAGGTCGACTAAGCGATTCCGTCAGGACGGGTTGTTTAGCGCACGCTTACAGTGTGCTGAGTTGTTGATGCAGCCGATGGATTTGATGAGCCGAAGGGGGCAGAACTGAGAACATGCATTGCGACCTGAATTTCGCGATTAGCCTTCTACGGTCTGAGCTAGAACTAGACGAAAGAGAAGTCCCCAGGTGAGGTACTCAGATTTCAGACTGCGCATTTTTTTCAAATGGGCTAATGGCGAAAACTGATCCGGGAAAGGTAATGTTCAAATTCTTATTCATGGACGACTTACATGCCAGTCACAATTCGCGCTGCAGTTGTTGCAGATGCACAAGCTATCCAGCGTATTTACGCTCCCATCGTTTCGACAACGGCGATCTCGTTCGAAGAGATTCCGCCAAGCGCTGAGGAAATCGCTCAGCGAATAGCGACGACACTTCAGACATATCCCTACCTGGTGGCCGAAGAAGGTGGGGAGATCAAGGGCTACGCCTATGCCAGCCAACACCGTGCACGTCCGGCATACCGATGGGCCGTTGACGTAACGGTGTACATAGCCGAATCGGCTCGCCGTCAGGGTGTTGGCCGTGAACTCTATGAGACCTTGCTTCCGATCCTTGAAAAACAGTGCTTTCGTGCAGCTTATGCCGGAATCGCACAGCCCAATGAAGGCAGTGTGGGGCTGCACGAGTCGCTGGGATTCGTCCATATCGGCACATATCCGGAGGTAGGCTTCAAGCTTGGGAAATGGCACGACGTCGGCTACTGGCGGCTCGGGCTGTGCCAGGCAACTCCGCCACTGGAGCCTATCCTCTTTCCTGAGCTTGAAGCCGCATCACAGTAGGTACACTCGATTTGCGTCGCGAGCCATCAGGATTCGCTAGTGAGATAGCTTTGGACTTGGTTGACTACATCTCGAGCGGTGCGGGTTACTCCGATCAATGTCGCAGAGGCGAGCCCCGTCCAATCGCCGTAACCCACCAGCCACAGACTGGGTGAAGCAACACTCCGGTTTTCGTTCACAGCCACTTTGCCATCCTGGCCTACAATGCCCAGGCTGTTCAGGTGGTCGAGCGCTGGAGAAAACCCAGTGCACCAGATGACGACATCCACCGCTGTTTCGTCTCCTGATGACCAGACAACGCCTGTTGAAGTGAAGTGCGTGAATGGCCGTACTGCGCTCAATACACCGCGTTCACGAGCGTCCTTCACCGATGGCACCATTACGATGTCGCCCAGCCCCCCAGCGGGGTTTTCAGGCTCCACGCCATCCTGTTGCGCCTTCAATCGAGCAGTAGCTCGTTCGAACAGGACACGCCCATCAACCTCATCAGGTAGAAACTTTGGGGCCTCTTGAGTTACCCAGGTTGCCTGACCCACTTTAGAAACCTCGGCGTAAATCTGGGCTCCCGAGTTGCCACCACCCACGACAAGGACGGCTTTCCCCTCAAACTCATCCGGCCCAACGTAATGAGCGGAATGAAGCTGCTGCCCTACGAACAACTCCTGTCCGGGATAGCTCGGGGTAAATGGGCGGCTCCAGGTGCCTGTTGCACTGATAACCGCTTTGGCATCCCAGTTTCTATCCCCGGAGACAACCCGTAATCCTTCTTCGATTTTCTCGACACGGGTCACCCTGGTGGATCGCATGATGGGGAAGTCATATCGACGCTCGTACAGAGTCAGATAGTCGATAACATCATCACGGTGAGGCGTTTCTTCTGATACGGCAGGCATCGGCCAGCCTGCAATCGAGCTCCATGCCGATGGAGAGAAGAGTCGCAACGAATCCCAGCCATGCCGCCAGGCTCCTCCTGGTGCCGACTCCGCATCGAGCAGCACGTAAGACAAGCTTGTCCGCTTCAAAAAATAGGCGACTGTCAGCGCGGATTGACCACCGCCGATAACCACAACATCAAGTTTCGAATTCTGAATCACCAGCATCCTCCAGGCTCAATCGCGGCACCTCACCGTCGTCGTATCAGACTCTGCGACCGTGCTCATCAATGACCACTTGGCCATCCTCTTTGACGAAACTCCCACGCTGCTCTTGCGGTAACAGGTCGAGGACTGCCTCTGAGGGACGACACAAGCGTGTCCCCAAAGGCGCCACGACGATGGGGCGATTGATCAGGATAGGGTGAGCCATCATGGCATCGATGAGCTTTTCGTCCGTCAGCGATGCATCACCCAATCCCAGCTCTTCGTACGGAGTTCCTTTGATACGCAAAAGAGCCCGCACCCCGATACCCATATCCCCGATGAGCCTGGCAAGTGTGGTGCGATCAGGCGGGGTCTTCAGGTACTCGATAACCGTCGGTTCTTCCCCGCTATTACGGATCAGCTCCAAGGTATTGCGAGAAGTGCCGCATTCGGGGTTGTGGTAGATCGTGATCTGGCTCATATCGCTTCCTCGTGCTGACGTTAGATGGAGCGCTGGTTGACGCGTTTGGACAGCTCTTCGGCGGACTCTTTACGCTCGGAGTACCGATCAACCAAATAATCCTGGCGATCCCGCAACAGCAGGGTGAACTTCATCAGTTCTTCCATCACGTCCACGAGACGGTCGTAGTACGAGGAAGGTTTCATACGGCCTGCTTCATCGAACTCGGTGAACGCCTTGGCCACGGAAGACTGGTTAGGGATGGTAAACATCCGCATCCACCGTCCAAGTACCCGCAGTTGGTTAACCACGTTGAAGGATTGGGAACCGCCACAGACCTGCATCACTGCAAGGGTCTTTCCTTGCGTAGGTCGTACAGCACCTATCGCAAGCGGAACCCAGTCAATTTGGGCTTTGAATACTGCACTCATGGAGCCGTGACGCTCAGGGGAGCACCACACCTGTCCCTCAGACCATTGCATCAGCTCGCGCAGCTCAGTGACCTTGGGATGTGTATCGGGAGCGTCATCCGGAAGCGGCAAACCCGAGGGGTCGAAGGTTTTGGTTTCGGCGCCAAACTTCTCCAGCAAACGGGCTGCTTCCTGAGTTACCATACGGCTGAAAGAGCGCTCTCGCGTCGATCCGTACAAAAGCAGAATTCGAGGCTTATGGAGTGACGGTATACGCGGCTCCAGTTGCTCCAGCGACGGAATGTCGATTAGGTCGGTGTGTACGTTCGGCAATGTGTCTTGCATATAAACTCCTACCACGGCGCCGGCTAGGACGCCGCCTCGGTTGATCTTTAAAGCGAACCGATGCGGTTCAGTTCAGCTTTGAGCTGGTCAGGGCTCATGGTCTTGAGCGGCAGCATAAGAAACGCACTCACCCGCTCGTGAATTTTGGCCAGTGTGGCTTCAAACGCTGCGGTGATCTCGGCTTCCGACCCGCTAGCCTCAGACGGGTCGGCCAGCCCCCAATGCGCCTTCAAAGCTGGCCCAAAGAAGATTGGGCACGCTTCACCCGCTGCCCGGTCGCAGACAGTGATCACGATGTCTGGAGGCGAGCCTTCAAAAGCATCCGAAGCCTTGCTGCTCAAGCCCACAGTGGAGATACCCTCCGCCTCCAGCGTTTGCAATGCCCGTTGATTCACCCGGCCACTAGGAAAGCTTCCTGAGCTGACTGCTTCTACACCCTCGGGCGCCAAATGGTTGAAAAGCGCCTCGGACAGAATGCTGCGGCAGCTGTTGTGAGTGCACATGAACAAGACTTTCATCAGACGATTCCTTGATTCAGAAACTGAGGCGCAGTGCCAGGGCGGACAATGTGGCGACGAGGATGGGCACGGTCAGCAGGCGGTCTCAAGGAGCAAGTGCAACACCTGAGGTAAGGTGTTGCGATGAAAAAGACCTACAGCCACTTGAATACCGAAGAGCGAGTGACACTGATGCT
>NZ_WKCD01000375.1:0-4302 GCF_021606625.1 Pseudomonas sp. PA-4-8C | reverse complement strand
GCGCGTGGCGGCACGGCCGGGCGCCTCTCCACCATCAACGGCGTGCCCCAGGCGGTGATCGAGCTGCCGGCTGGGCAAATCACCCGCGTGCGCCTGCTCAACCTCGATAACACCCTGACTTATCGTCTCAATATTCCTGGCGTCGAAGCGCAGATCTACGCCCTGGACGGCAACCCCATCGAGCCGCGCCCGCTGGGCAAGGAATATTGGCTGGGCCCGGGCATGCGCATTTGCCTGGCGATCAAGGCGCCGCCGGCGGGCGAAGAGCTGTCGCTGCGCAACGGCCCGGTGCGCCTTGGCACCTTCCGCTCGGTCGCCAATACCGACGCGCCTACCGCATGGCCGCCGGCATTGCCGGCCAACCCGGTTGCCGAGCCAGACTTGGCCAATGCCGAGAAGCTCAACTTTAATTTCGAATGGGTCGGCTCGGTGTCGGTCAATGTCGAAAACGGCAAGCCGCCAAGCCTGTGGCAGATCAACGGCCAGGCCTGGGACATCACCGACAAGACCTGCGCCGACCGCCCGATTGCCAAGCTGGAAAAGGGCAAGAGCTATATTTTCGAATTGAAGAACATGACCCAGTACCAGCACCCGATCCACCTGCACGGCATGAGTTTCAAGGTGCTCGCGTCCAACCGCCACAAGGTCATCCCGTATTTCACCGACACCTACCTGCTGGGCAAGAACGAACGCGCCCGCGTGGCTTTGGTGGCGGATAACCCCGGGGTGTGGATGTTCCATTGCCATGTGATCGACCACATGGAAACCGGCCTGATGGCCGCCATCGAGGTGGCGTGATGCGCCAGATTCGCCCCGCCGCGATTATCGACCGCAGCCGCGACCAGGACTTTATGCGCGAAGCCCTGGCGCTCGCCGCTCAAGGCGCTGCATTGGGCGAAGTGCCGGTGGGTGCCGTGCTGGTGCAGGACGGTGAAATCATCGGCCGCGGGTTCAACTGCCCCATCAGCGGCAACGACCCCAGCGCCCATGCCGAAATGGTCGCGATCCGCGCCGCTGCGCAAGCGATCAGCAACTATCGGCTGGTGGGCAGCACGCTGTACGTGACGCTGGAACCGTGCAGCATGTGCGCGGGGTTGATCGTGCATTCGCGGATTGCGCGGGTGGTGTATGGCGCGCTGGAGCCGAAGGCGGGCATCGTGCAAAGCCAGGGGCAGTTTTTTACCCAGGGTTTTCTTAACCATCGGGTGTTGTTTGAAGGCGGGGTATTGGCCGAGGAGTGTGGGGCTGTCTTGAGCGAGTTCTTCAAAGCCCTACGAGCTAAACCGTGATGATCGTTCCCACGCTCTGCGTGGGAACGCAGCACAGGACGCTCTGCGTCCCAAAGCGTGACGCAGAGCGTCACAAGAGGCATTCCCACGCAGAGCGTGGGAACGATCATAGTGGTGTTATTTGCGAGCGATGATCACCGCCCGCATCGGCGCCGGCAGCCCTTCAATGGTCTTGCTGTGATCCTCAGGATCCAGAAAATCACTCAGCGACTGATACTTCATCCACTGCGTCCCACGCTGTTCCTCAACCGTGGTCACGCTCACATCCACGCACCGCACATCACTGAAACCGGCGCGGCGCAGCCATAGCATCAACGCCGGCACCGACGGCAGGAACCACACATTGCGCATCTGTGCATAACGGTCTTCCGGCACCAGCACTTGCTGTTGATCGCCCTCCACCACCAATGTTTCCAACACCAGCTCGCCGCCCTTGACCAGGGTGTCTTTCAACGCCAGCAAATGCTCGATGGGTGAGCGGCGGTGGTAGAACACGCCCATGGAAAATACGGTGTCAAAGCCTTCCAGGTTCGCCGGCAAGTCTTCGAACGGGAACGGCAGGTGCCAGGCTTTGGGCTCGGACAAGTAGCGCTGCACTGCCTGGAACTGGCAGAAGAACAGCCAGTTGGGGTCCACGCCAATCACGCTGTCGGCCCCGGCGCCGAGCATGCGCCACATGTAGTAGCCGTTGCCGCAGCCCACATCGAGGATGCGCTTGCCTTTGAGGTTCAGGTGCGGCGCGACCCGCGACCACTTCCAGTCCGAACGCCACTCGGTGTCCACATGCACGCCGAACAGATGGAACGGGCCTTTGCGCCAAGGGCTCAGGCCCATCAAGGCGGTGTGCATTTGCTCACGGGTGGCGTCGTCGCAATCGGTGTCCAGCACCAGGCCGTTGAGCAGGTCGACTTCACTGGGCTGGATCTTCGGCAGTGCATCCAACGCACTCTGCCAGCGCTCCAGGTCGCCGTGGCCTTTTTCCATCTTGCTATCGAGCTGCGCTTGCAGGCCCTGGGCCCAGACGGCCAGGGGGGTGCCGACCAAGTGGCGGGCGAGGGGGGACAAATCAATCATGGCAAGGCAATCAACGAGGCAAAGTTAAGACACTGGAACCACGGCACGACTTTCGAGAACCCGGCCGCCAGCAGGCGTTCGCGGTGTTCTTCGAGGCTGTCGGGCTTCATGACGTTTTCGATGGCGCTGCGCTTCTGGGCGATTTCCAGTTCGCTGTAGCCGTTGGCGCGCTTGAAGGCGATATGCAGGTCGGTCAGCAGCGCGTGTTCTTCAACATCGTTAAAGCGCAGCTTTTCCGACAGGATCAACGCCCCGCCCGGCAGCAGCGCCTGGCGAATGCGCCCCAGCAACGCCAGGCGCTCCTTTGGGGCGATAAATTGCAGGGTGAAGTTCAGCGCCACCACCGAGGCGGGCTTGAATTGCAAGGCGAGGATATCGCCCTCGATCACCTCCACGGGCAGCAACTCCTGGAACATCGAATCCTGGCCATTGAGGTATTCGCGGCAGCGCTCGACCATCGCGGCGGAGTTATCCACGGCGATCACCCGGCAACCCTCGGTGCGTACATGGCGGCGCAGGGCTTGGGTCACGGCACCCAGGGAAGAGCCCAGGTCATACAGCACGCTGTGGGGCTGGGCAAATTGCGCGGCCAGCACGCCGAGGTTTTCGACGATTGTGGGGTAACCCGGCACCGAGCGCTTGATCATGTCCGGGAACACCCGCACCACATCCTCGTTAAAGGCGAAGTCCGGCACCTGGGGCAGGGGCTGGGCGAATAGGCGATCGGGTTCTTTGCTCACGGCTGTTCCGGCGACGATGGGGGAAAGGCCGGCATTTTAGCCAAGTTGGTCCTCGGATGCGCGGGTTGTCTGATGGAAAGCCGAGGCGGTGATGCCCCACTGCCCGAGCCAGTAGGTGGCGATCAGTAAATACGGCGCCGCCTCGAACGCGAGCACAAACCGGTTGATGCCGATCAGCGCGTCGGAAACCACAAACGACAGCGCACCCGCTGCTGCCAGCCACGCCGAACGTTTGGGCACCTCGCTGCCCAGTCGCGCCAACGCCCGCCAGAGCATGGCGCTGATCACCAGTGCGTAAACCACCACCGGTATCAACAACTCACCGAGGCCGTGGGCTATCAAGATGCTCAGCAAGATTGCGCCGACGCCGAGGGCCAGCACCAGCGGCAGCAGCGCCAAGCGCCGACAGTCACTGAAATAGGCTTTGAGATAGGCCAGATGTGCGAACAGAAACGCGCCCAGGCCAAAGATAAACAGGTCGCCTGGCCAGGCGAGCAACACGTCGCCCACCAGGGAAAAAATCAAGCCCAGGCTGATCCAGCGTCGATACTCGGTGGGCGGCGCGTCATGCAGCCAACCCAGCAGCGCCAGCACCGGCAGCGGCTTGACCAGCAGGCACAGCAGCGTTGCATGGGTCGCCAGGCCGTAGACAAAGGTGCCGGCGCCCATCAAGGCAAGGATCAGCCATGGCATATCAGTTCACCGTAATGGCGCAGTCAAAGGTTTCGACAGGTTCGGCCTCCGGCTCCCAAGGTTGTTGGGATGTCAGGCGCAAACGCCCTTGCCCTGGGGCAAACGCCTGGAAGCGCCAGGTGGACTGGCCGCCACCGCCAATCACGCCGGATTCGGTGCTGCTGTAGACCTCAGGGCTCAAGGCGCGCAACACGCCGCCAGCGGAATCCTGGATGGCCCAGCGATAGCCGGTGGTGGGATTGCTGGGCAGGGTGAGGATCAGGTTTTGCCCGTTTTCAAGCTGGAGCGGGCAGGCGCTCTGGTTGTCCACGCTGACGTTTTGCTTGGGGGCACTGGCGCATCCGGCCAGCAGGGCAAGGCTCAAGGGGAGAAACAGGCGGGCAGCGGTCATGAAGGCTCCGTTAATACACGACGAAGGGGGAGCATAACCGAAGATGAGACAAGGTGTGACAAGAGGGCATGCGGTGTGGCGGCTGGCGCCATCGCGGGCAAGCCCGCTCCCACAC
>NZ_WKCD01000374.1:0-4310 GCF_021606625.1 Pseudomonas sp. PA-4-8C | reverse complement strand
CATTCGACTGCATTCCTCCAGTTGGAATAGGGTCAACTGTGGGAGCGGGCTTGCCCGCGATGGGGCCCTCCAGCACACCTGAGAACTTTGCCATGAACACCCACCCCCACATCGCCCTCATCGGCGAATGCATGATCGAACTGCAACACCGCGCCGACGGCAGCCTGCACCAGAGCTTCGGCGGCGATACCCTGAACACCGCGGTTTACCTGCGCCGCGAACTGGGCGAGGTCGGCAGCGTTGACTACGTCACCGCCCTGGGCGATGACAGCTTCAGCGATGCCATGTGTGAGCATTGGCACGCCGAAGGCCTTGGCCTGGGGATGGTCCAGCGCCTGCCAGGGCGCCTGCCGGGCTTGTACTGCATCCAGACTGATGCCCAGGGCGAACGTAAATTCCTCTACTGGCGCAACGAAGCGGCCGTGCGCGACTGCTTCACTACGCCTGCCGCCGAGCCGGTCCTGGCGGCCCTGCCGTGTTATGACGTGGTGTATTTCAGCGGCATTACCCTGGCGGTGCTGGGAGATATCGGGCGTGAGCGCTTACTGCAGGCCCTGATCGAAGCCCGCCGGCGCGGCGCCAAGGTGGTGTTCGATAACAACTACCGGCCGCGGCTGTGGGCCGATGTGCAAACGGCCCGTGAGGCGTATCGCCGGGTGTTGGCCGAGGTGGACATTGCCTTGCTCACCGAGGATGACGAACGCGCGTTGTTTGGTTATGAGGATAGCGAGCAGGTGTTTGCGGCGTACCCGTCGATTGCAGAAGTGGTGCTCAAGCGGGGAGCGGATGCGTGCCTGATTCGTTGCGCGGGCGAGCGCTTCGCGGTGCCGGCGTTGAAGGTGGAGAAGGTGGTGGACACCACGGCGGCGGGGGATTCGTTCAGTGCGGCGTATTTGGCCAGTCGGCTCAAGGGTGGCTCGCCGCAAGAGGCTGCATTGGCGGGGCATCGGTTGGCGAGCCGGGTGATTCAGGTGCCGGGGGCGCTGATACCGAGATGATCACTGATCGTTCCCACGCTCTGCGTGGGAGCGCAGCCCGGGACGCTCCGCGTCCCAGAAACGGACGCAGAGCGTCCAGTGAGGCATTCCCACGCAGAGCGTAGGAACGATCGGACTGAAGCCATCCACTCAATCCCGGTAAAACACCTGCACCAAGTGATAGCCAAACTTGCTCTTGATCGGCCCGTGCACCACCTTCACCGGCTTCTTGAAGATCACCGCATCAATCGCCCCCACCATCTGCCCGGGCCGCACTTCGCCCAGGTCACCGCCACGTTTGCCCGACGGGCAGGTGGAGTACTTCTTGGCCAGCACATCAAAGGCTTCGCCCTTGGCAATGCGCTGCTTGAGTTGTTCGGCTTCTTCGCTGGTTTTCACCAGGATATGACGGGCTTGGGCTTTCATGGGGCTCTACCAGCTGTGCGACGGCGCGCGATTATGCCTGAACTCAGGCCTCGCCGCCGATCATGCTACGGATTTTGTTGGCCAACAGGTCAATGGAAAAAGGCTTGGCGACCATGTCCATGCCGTCTTCCAGGAACCCTTGGCGCTCGGCGGCTTTTTCGGCATAACCGGTCATGAACAGCACGCGCAGGCCTGGGCGATGCTGGCGGGCGATTTCCGCCAGTTGCCGGCCGTTCATGCCGGGCAAGCCAACGTCGGTCACCAGCAAGTCCACACGCAAATCCGATTCCAGCAACGGCAGCGCCGCACGGGCATCCGCCGCCTGGTGCGCGGTATAGCCCAGTTCGTCGAGTACATTGACCACCAGCATACGCACCGCCGGGTCGTCCTCGACCACCACCACCGCTTCACCGGCCAGGGCCACGGGTGCTTCGGTCAGGCTGGTGGGCAGGCTGCTTTCCAGCGCCGTGCCATACAAACGCGGCAGGTACAGGCGCACGCAGGTGCCCTGGCCGGGCTCGCTCTGGATGGTTACGTGGCCGCCGGACTGCTGGGCAAAGCCGTAGATCATCGACAACCCAAGGCCAGTGCCTTGGCCGATGGGCTTGGTGGTGAAGAACGGGTCGAAGGCCTTGGCGAGGATTTTCGGCGCCATGCCACTGCCGTTGTCGCTCACGCCAAGCATCACATAGTCGCCAGCCTTGACCGGTTCCAGAGTGGTGATGTCGGTGCCGTCCAGGTAACTGTTGGCGGTTTCGATCAGCAGCTCACCGCCGTCAGGCATGGCGTCGCGGGCGTTGATCACCAGATTGAGCAGGGCGTTTTCCAATTGGCTGGCGTCGGTATTCACCGGCCAGATGTCTTTGCCCAGTTGGACCTTGAGTTCGATATGCGCGCCCTTGGTGCGCCGGAACAGGTCTTCCAGGGACGCCACCAGTTGGTTGGGGTCGGTAGGGCGACGGTCCAGCGACTGGCGCCGCGAGAACGCCAGCAACCGGTGGGTAAGGGCGGCGGCACGATGGGCGGAGGACACGGCGGCATCGGCAAAACGGCCGATATCGTCGCTGCGCCCGGCGGCAATGTAACGCTGCATCAGGTCCAGGCTGCCGATGATGCCGGTGAGCATGTTGTTGAAGTCATGGGCGATACCGCCGGTGAGCTGGCCGACCGCTTCCATCTTCTGGGCATGGCGCAGGGCATCTTCGGCACGTTCGCGCTCGAACATCTCGTTTTGCAGGCGCTGGTTGGCTTCGGCCAGCGCCTGGGTGCGCTGGGCCACGCGTTCTTCAAGGTTCTCGTTGAGGTGGCGCAGGGCCTCTTCGGTGAGCTTGCGTTCGGTCTCGTCGATCACAAAGATATAGAAACCATTCACCGAGCCGTCACTGCTAAAGCGCGGCAAGTACTTCATCAGCGCATGGCGCGGGCGGCCATCGCGATGAGGCGTCACTGTCATGAAGCTGCACGCCTTGCCCTTGAGCGCGGCGGCGATCTTGTCTGCGCGCCCTGCGTACACCTCGTCGCCGATGACTTCGCGGATGGTTCTGCCGTACAGCTCCTGGGGCGTCTTGCCGTACCACTCGAGGTAGGCGCTGTTGTTGAGGCGAAAGCGCTGGTCGTGGTCAACGTAGCCGATCAACACCGGCATGGCGTTGATGATCAATTGCAGCTCGGTCTGGCTCTGGCGCAAGGCCTGCTCGGTGTTTTTGCGCTCGGTGAGGTCCAGCGCGGCGCCGAGGAACCGTGCCGGCCGGCCGTGATGATCCTTGTAGCAGCGGCCACGGGCGAATACCCAGCGCACCTGGCCATCGGCTTGCTGCAGGCGGTACTCTTCGGCGTATTCGGTGCCGTGGGTGATGCAATGCTTGATGCTGCGCGTCACCGTGCCCCGGTCTTCGGGATGCACGCCGTGCAGGTAGGCGCTGATGGGCAGCAGGCTTGAGTCGTTGGGGTCGACGCCATGCAGGTAGGCGAAATGGGCGTCGGCAATGAAGCGGTCTTCACCGATATCCCAATCCCAGGTGCCCACCGCGTCGGTGGCCGCCAGCGCCAGTTGCAGGCGCTGCTCGGTGTTGTGCTGGGCCTTGAGGCTCGCTTCGGAACGCTGTTGCAGTTCGAGGGTTTTGCTGCGCCGTTCATTGGTTTCAATGGCCGTGACCAGAATGCCGGCCACCCGGCAGCTTTCGTCGCGCACCGGGCTGTAGGTCAGGTCGAGCCATATCTCGGTGTCGCGGCCCTCGCGTTGCAGCACAAAGCGTTGCTCGCTGAAGGTGCGCACCTGGCCGCCGAGCACGGCGTCGTAGACCGGCGCGGCGAAGCTTTCCAGTTCGGGCCAAGTGTGGTGCGCCGGCTGGCCCAGAGCGCCGGGGTGCTTGCCGCCTATCAGGTGGGCAAAGCCATCGTTATAAAGTTGTATGAGGTGTGGGCCCCACAGCAGCACCATTGGCATGGGTGAATGCACGACGATATCGACAGCAGTGCGCAGGCTTTGCGGCCACTCACTGGCCTCACCGAGTGGGCTTTGCGCCCAGTCCAGCCGCTTGATCAGCGCAGCGGCTTCGCTACCGGTGGATGTTCCATTCATAAAAAAACCTGAGCCTGACGCTTTGAAAAATGACAACCCCCATTGTCCCAAGGAACGACAGCGGGTGACTACCCCCGAAAAATAGCATGCCTTGAGGGTTTTTCTTCAAAACGCTGCATCAGCGCTGAAACCTTTCATCTAATCGGCCAGCTCAGCCCTGTCGCGAAATTGCTCCAGCGCCTGGGGGTTGGCCAGGGCATCGGTGTTTTTAACCGGCTCGCCATGCACCACATTGCGCACCGCCAATTCGACGATTTTGCCGCTGATGGTGCGGGGGATATCCGTGACAGCGAGGATCTTCGCCGGCACGTGGCGCGGTGTGGTGT
>NZ_WKCD01000373.1:0-4340 GCF_021606625.1 Pseudomonas sp. PA-4-8C | reverse complement strand
GTGCGGTGCAGGCGGAGCCAGCCAGGGCCGGGTCGCTGGCGACCAGCAGGTCATCGCCCTCGATAGTCGCCAGGCCCGGGCGAATTTCGTTGAGGCCATCGTACAGCGCCTGCACGCGGTCACATTCCTTGACGCGCAGGTTCGCCAGTTCGGTAAAACGCACCGGCGTGTTGTTGAACGCGGCGAGCACCGCCAGGGTCGGGATCGCATCCTGCATTTGCGAGCCTACCACCGTGGCCTGCATGTTCGGGAACTGCGCGATCACGGCCTGGGCCTTGGCGTCGGGCTGGGTGAAGTCCTGCGCGGCTACACCGATGTCGATACGCCCACCGGTCAGTACTTCTGCGGCCCACAGGTAAGTGGCGGCGGAAGCGTCGGGTTCGATCAGGTAGTCATGGGCGGTATAACCGGTGGGGGCCACGCGCCAGGTGGTGTCGTCCACGACGTCCACCTGGGCACCGAACGCACGCATGCAATCGAGGGTCAGGTCCACGTAGCCACGGGCGCCGATGTCCTTGCCGGTCAGTGCCACTTCAATCGGCGCTTCGCCGCACGCGGCCAGCATCAGCAGGGCCGATACGTACTGGCTGGACAAGCCACCGTCAATCTCAAAGCGCTTGGCCTTGACCTTGCCCACGCCGTGCACGGTCACCGGTGGGCAGCCGGTGGGGCTGTCGACCTGGATGCCGTTCTGGGCCAGGGTAGCCAGCAGCGGGCCGATCGGGCGTTTTTGCATGTACTCGTCGCCGTCCAGTACCACGGTGCCTTGCACGGTGGCCACGGCAGCCGTGAGAAAGCGCATGGCGGTGCCGGCGTTGCCGAGGAACAACGGCTGGGCCGGCAATTGCAGCGAGCCTTGGCTGGTGACGACAAAGGTGGTGTCGTCCGGCTCGTCGATGGTGACGCCCATCTGCCGCAGGGCGACCGACATGTGGCGCGTGTCATCGCTTTTGAGCGCACCGCTCAACCGGCTGGTGCCCTTGGCCAGTGCCGCCAGCAACAGCGCACGGTTGGTAATGGATTTGGAGCCGGGGGGCGCGACCTTGCCAGTGAGGGGGAAGTTGGGCGGTGTAACGGTCACGGTTTTCTGCGAACTCAAGGTACAAGGCTCCTGGTCAAGGCGAGGTGGCGTGGAGTGGCCGACGTGCGGACCCGAATCATCAGGCAAACACGCCATGCTTGTCGAGTGAGCGGGTGATTTGCGTGCCCAAATGTGTGAGGGACTTGCCCTAACTGTAGGAGCGAGCTTGCTCGCGAAAAACGTCAACGATAACGCGTGCTTCCTGAATGAACGCGGCGCCTGTAAGTTTTTCGCGAGCAAGCTCGCTCCTACGGCCTTAACGCTGGCTCAGCCAGTAGTCATGCAGCGCACGCGCAGCCGGTTCGATCTCGCTGACCCGCTGTTGATGGGCGTTTACATCCAGGTCTGCCGGCAGTTCGAAATTGTCCTGCTCGGCGCACCAGGAAATCCGCTCCAATTGCCCGGCTTGTACAGCGGGCAATGGCGGCCAGTCGGCGATCGCCACACCGCGCACATAGCCAAAGCACCATTCCTCGGCCAGGGTCACCACCTGGCCCTGATGCTCGGTGTCATCGAAACGGGCCTTGAATGCCTGGGCGTCGGTGGCCAACTGCGCGGCGAGGGTATTCATATGACGCACGCACAGATCAAGGAAAGCCTGGGCTTCGTCCATGTTGTCCCATTTCGGGTTCTGCCCGCCCCAGATAGCCGGGAACCACTCGGCCACGTCCACTCGGGCGGGGCTTGAGACCAGCGCGGTGAAGTAACCGTCGAGTTCGGCCATGTTCAGCACTGAATGGTCGTCGCCGTACTGCAGCAGGGTGGCCTCGATGGCGTCGAAATCGGCAGGGGCGAGGGGATGAAGTTGCATGGAATTTCCTTTAAACGTCGAACGCCGCGCACGGTGCGGCTTAAAGCGCGAAGGATGGCGTGTGTGCGGGGTTTTATCCAGCGTCTTTTCCTGCGCCGGTGCCAGTCCCGCTTTTGGCCGATGCGCCGTGGCGCACCCTTGATATAGTCTGGCCTTTCTCAATCGCCAGTCAGGGATCACTGCCATGTCCGAATACCAAGCCTTCGTTGTCGAACTCAGCGGCAACGTTGCCCATGTGCAGATCAATCGCCCGGAAAAGATCAACGCCATGAACGCGGCGTTCTGGACCGAAATCATCGACATCTTCCAATGGATCGACGAAACCGACGCCGTGCGTGCCGTGGTGCTCAGCGGGGCGGGCAAGCACTTTTCCTCGGGCATCGACCTGATGATGCTGGCCTCGATCGCCAATGATTTTGGCAAGGACGTGGGGCGCAATGCGCGTCTGCTACGCCGCAAGATTCTCGAGCTGCAAGCCTCGTTCAACGCTGTGGACACTTGCCGCAAGCCCGTGCTGGCGGCGATCCAGGGCTATTGCATCGGCGGCGCCATCGACCTGATCAGTGCCTGCGACATGCGCTATGCCGCCGAGGACGCGCAATTCTCAATCAAGGAGATCGACATCGGCATGGCCGCCGACGTCGGCACCTTGCAACGCCTGCCCCGCATTATCGGCGACGGCATGCTGCGTGAACTGGCCTACACCGGCCGTCAGTTCGGCGCTGAAGAGGCCCGTAGCATCGGCCTGGTCAACCGCGTGTTTGCTGATCAGCAAAGCCTGCTGGCGGGTGTCATGGACCTCGCCCAGCAAATCGCCGCGAAGTCGCCGATTGCCGTGACCGGCACCAAGGCCATGATCAGCTACATGCGTGACCACACAGTCAATGACGGCCTGGAATACGTTGCCACCTGGAACTCGGCTATGTTGCAATCCAACGACCTGCGCGTGGCCATCGCGGCCCATATGAGTAAGCAGAAACCCGAATTCGTGGATTGACCGACATGACCCCAGGCTGGATTACTACAACGCTGCTGGACAACGACGCCCCTGGCGGCTGGGCCGTCGCCCGCAGCCGCGAAGGCTTTTTACACGACACCAATGGCCCGCTGTTCCCGCGCGAATGGCTCAAACGCCAGGACCTGTCGGTGTTTGCCGAACACGGCATCGGCCACCTCGACGGCGAGCCGGTGTACCTGCTGGAACTCGACTCGGTGGCGGATGTGCCAGGGTGCAGTTGGCAGGGCTTGCGCGGCTTTATGCTGCAAGGCGATCACACCCTGTACAAAGTGCTGGGCTACGCCGCGCAGATCGGCACCTGGGCGCGGGAGCACCGCTTTTGTGGCAGTTGTGGCCAGGCGATGGTGCAGGTGCCGAGGGAGCGGGCGATGTATTGCCAGGCCTGCGACCTGCGCAGCTACCCGCGTATCTCGCCAAGCATGATCGTGCTGGTGACCCGTGGCGATGAGATCCTGCTGGCGCGTTCGCCGCGTTTCGTCACGGGGGTCTATAGCACCCTGGCCGGTTTTGCCGAACCGGGTGAATCCGCCGAAGACTGCCTGATCCGGGAAGTGCGTGAAGAGGTGCAGGTGGAGGTCAAGAACATCCAGTACATGGGCAGCCAATGCTGGCCGTTCCCTCACTCGATGATGCTGGGCTTTCATGCCGAATACGCCGGTGGCGATATCGTGCCCCAGGCCGACGAGATCGAAGATGCGCAGTGGTTCAATATCCACGAGCTGCCGCCGTTGCCGGCGTCACGCTCGATTGCGCGTTACCTCATCGACCTCTACGTGGCCCGCCGCTTAGGCCACGCTGAACCAGTGCTGCCAGGCTAGGCGTACGGTCAGGCCCAGCACCACGGTGATAAACACCGGGCGAATGAATTTGGCGCCGCCGCTGATCGCGCTGCGTGCGCCAAAGAACGCGCCACACATCACCGACACCCCCATCGCCAGGCCGACAATCCAGTCCACCGACCCATTGATGATGAACACCGTCAGCGCCGCCGCGTTGCTGACGAAGTTCATGCTGCGCGCCACGCCGCTGGCCTTCACCAGGTCGATAGGGTGCAGCAGCATCGTGCTGACCGTCCAGAACGCCCCCGTGCCGGGCCCGGCCACGCCGTCGTAGAAGCCCAGGCCAAAGCCCTGGGTGGCTTGCCATTTCTTCTTGATCGGTGCCTCGGCATCCAGCGGCGCCTTGGGCGTGCCACCGAACAGCAGGTACACACCGCAGGCGAAGACGATCACCGGGAGCATCTTGTTCAGGGTTTCGGCGGGCAAGTAATGGGCGACGACCGCGCCGGTCAGCGCACCGATCAGTGTACCGACGATGGCGTGCACCCATTGGCGTGGGTGGAACAGCTTGCGGCGGTAGAAGGTAAAGCTGGCGGTGGCCGAACCGAAGGGGGGGGGGGGTTTGTTGGGGTCCCTGTTGCTTTTACAAAA
>NZ_WKCD01000372.1:0-4349 GCF_021606625.1 Pseudomonas sp. PA-4-8C | reverse complement strand
CATCCAAGGATGTGGAGCTGGCTATCAAGACCATGCTTGAGCAAATGTCCCAATGCCTGGCCACCGGAGATCGCATCGAAATCCGCGGCTTCGGCAGTTTCTCCCTGCACTACCGCGCACCCCGCGTAGGCCGCAACCCAAAAACCGGCCAATCCGTCAGCCTCGACGGCAAATTCGTTCCCCACTTCAAACCGGGCAAGGAATTGCGCGATCGGGTGAACGAAGAAGAGGAAGAAGGCGTCTGAGTGTTTTTGGGGAAGGAGAAGGGTATGCGTGGGGTTAAGCGCGTTGTTGCGGTGTTGATTGCGGTGCTTGCAGCGTTGGTGGTTTTGGCGTTTGTGCTGGAGAACCAGCAGGGCGTGGCGCTGTCGTTCCTGGGGTGGAGTACTGCGCAGATGCCGGTGGCGGTGTTTGTGGTGGTGGCTTTGATTGTGGGGATGATGATTGGGCCTGTGTTGGGTGTGGTTGTGCGTAGGCGTCGGGGTAAGGCGGTGGTTTAGGGTTAAGTCCTAGGGAAGCAGTCGCGTTGGCAACCGTTTGTCAGAAACCTTATCATGTCCAGCGCTTCAATCTGCCTAGCTACCTAGCCCCGCTGGTTGCGACAGTTCTCATGGGAAATTCAGAATCGTCTGGCATACATGTCAAGACTTGTAATATGCCAAAGAGATGGCAGAATGGAATCTGTTCTCGATAACAGGCATTTTGTGCGCTCAAAATTTGGCAGAGACGCCGGGTTTTGGCGGTCATCCAATTAGAATAAAAAATACGCAATTTTGTCTGCATAACGAGCCCGCAGTTTCTCTTTGAAGGCAGGTTTTTGTTGTGAGTAGTAGCCTCCGTGTCTCTCCTTTTTCTCACGCTGAAGAAATTGATTTCATTCAGCTTGTCAAAATTACCTTGCAGCGTAAAAAACTGGTTGCGGCTATTACAGTTTCGGCAGGGTTGATCGCCGTTGCCTGCGCGTTTCTGATTACTCCCACTTATGAGGTCAGCAGTGTTTTACGCCCTGCGGCCATCAATGAACTAGATGCCCTTAATCGTTCTGAGGTGTATAAGCTTCCGCCAGGCGAAGCCTTAACCAAGGTGGGGGCATCTCTAGAGTCTTATGAAACCCGGCTAGGTTTCTTTCGTGCAAACCCAGGTTTCTTCAAGGAGTTTGAAGCGCCGGGAAGGACGTTGGAGCAGAGTTTTGAAGAGTTTAATCGCAACTCAATCAGCTTGATATTGCCTGATCCCAGAAAAGCTGACTCTCTCAGTGCCTATATCAAGCTGGAAATGACTTATCCGAAGGGAGTAGACGGTGTCTCTATTCTGAATGGCCTTGTTAACTATGCGATTGATACGGAGCGAGAACAAATAGCCTCCGATATGCGCGTTATAATAAAAAACCGTCTGACTGAGATTGCAGGCAAGCTAGATGCGGCGCGTGCAAACTATGAAGTTGATAAAGAGGCCAAGATAGCATCGCTTAGCGAGCTCGATAACCTGCGCCGGGCTCAATTGCAAGATGAGCGAAAGGCGTTGAGAGCTCAGCTAAAGACATTGCGCACCGATAGAGTGGCTCAGTTGGACGAGGCAATTGGTATCGCCAAGTCGCTTGGTATCAGAAAGCCCAGCACGCCGTCACTGTTGGGCGATTCGGAACGATCACCAAGTAATAGTGTCATGCGCACCGAGATCAATAATCAACAAATTCCGCTGTATTTCATGGGGGTTGAAGCGCTTGAAGCAGAGCGTAATGCCTTGATGAAGCGCAAGTCCGACGACTTTACCGAAGGTCGAATAGCGCAAATTGCAAAAGAGCTTCAATTGCTCGAAGCCAATCGTGAGATTGAAGTGTTGAAAAGCCGTGAAAAGGAAGACCTGTTTTTGGCCGGTGTCCAGCCTCTACGTGCCGAAGAGGCGAGGCTTCGTAATTTGAGTATTGATATGGCTGGGGTTAAATTGGTCACGATAGATAGGCCAGCTCAAGAACCTTTAACTCCTTTCAAGCCCAAGCGGTTGTTGGTCGTAGTGATCGGGATCATTTTGGGCTTTATCGTCGGATGTGCTTTGGCGTTCATTTGGGCGTTCATTAGAAATCGTCAATCATTCTATCGTACTCTTCCGATTTCATCGAGCGGCGCTGGGGCGACGTCACTGGATGGCGAACCTCCCCGTATTTCTTGATGGCCGTTTATGCAGATCTGCGCTTCCTTCGGACTGGATCGTAGTGGCTTCTTTAAGAGGCTGAGCTCAGATGTTGCCTGCTCTGAGATTAATTAACTACGATCGCGCTCAGGCAGCGCCCTCTATAGTACTATTTCACGCGTCACTCAGCTCGAGGGTTAGGTGAGTGGTGGTTCGTGCAGGATGGGGCATCATCGTCATGAGGCCTGCATAGCGACCGAGCGATTTTTAAAAAGTCAATCGCCCTGATTGTAATGTTACAGAGTTTCGTTGTGTGGATTTTCGGCTCTGTCGAATCAGTGCTGAGAGAGTCCCCGGCGTAGCCAGGGCATAAGACGCAGGCGATTGACGACATTTCAGACTTAGAGCAAATTTGCGGCATAATACGTAACCTCGCGCATTTGTTTAAGTGCTCTGCTGACGCCGCATGGGGATTAGTCCAGACACCTAAGGGAAGGTAGAGATATGACGGACACCAAACTCGAAGCCTCCCCTCCTGCTGAGGGTGGGGGCGTGCTTTATCCTCTTCTGGGTTTTTGCGACCCAGCGAAGTCGCTTCATGACAAATGGGCGAGGGGGTGTCCCCCGTCTGCGTGCAAGCACGCTGGCAGCTATGAAGTTTCGTTGCTTTCAACTGATCGGGGTGAAGAATGCCCGAGTTTAAAAGTGAAGGGGCGTGGGGCAGAACGGCTTGACTCCAGCTTCCATGATTCATCATCAAAAGCTAATAAATTTGTGTGCTCCGTTGTACTGATACACCGTTTGAACATCGTTCGCCTGAAGGATATTGCTTACCATAAAGGCCGGATAGCCGTCCCCAAAAAACTAAGTGAGCATATAACCACGTTAAGTAAAGCAGGTAAGGATGATTATTTGAAAAGGCTATTGGATGAGGCTTCAGGTACATGAGGTTAACTCAAAGTGAGATTTCGGATGTAGTTATTATTCAGCCAAGCGTCTTAGAAGATGATCGAGGCTGGTTTTCTGAGGTGTTCAATGAGCCTCTTTTTCATAAAAAGCTCGAGTTGTTGGGTTGCGCTGTCCCTAGATCTTTTATCCAGGACAATCACTCTTGCTCCAAGAAAAATGTACTGCGTGGCTTGCATTACCAAATGGATCCACACGCTCAAGGTAAGTTAGTACGGGTACTCAGCGGTGCAATATATAACGTAGTTGTTGATCTGCGTAAAGGCTCGTCCACGTATGCTCAGTGGCTCGGTATAGAGCTTAGCGAAGCCAATCAAAAGATGCTCTGGATTCCTGAGGGGTTTGCCCATGGCTTTCTGGCACTGGAAGATAATACGCAATTGTTTTGCAAGACGACTGATGTCTATAGGGAACACAGTGAGCGGAGTATTCGATGGAACGATCCCGAGTTGGCTATTGATTGGCCAGTCTGTGAAAACCTAATCATCAGTGAAAGAGATCAAGCTGCTCCGCTTTTTACCGACGTGGGCTCATCGAAAGAGTCTCTTAAAGGCAGTGTTGTTGCGCACAGTCTTAAAGTTCTGGGCGACGATAGGGGCAGCTTGATTGCTCTTGAACAAGGACTGAATATTCCTTTTGATATTCGTCGCGCTTATTATATTTTTGATACACGCAAAGATGTGAGTCGAGGGTATCATGCGCACTATCGACTCCAGCAGTATATTGTTTGTGTGTCCGGAAGTTGTCGTATTTTGACGGACGATGGAGTAACGGTACAAAACACGTGGCTTGACGCTCCGCAAAAAGCGCTTCATGTAAAGAACCTGATTTGGCGGGAAATGCACGACTTTAGTGAAGATTGCGTGCTTCTGGTTTTCGCAAGCGATCACTATAAAGAGTCTGACTACATTAGAAATTATAATGACTTTAAGTTGGCGGTGAAGCGTTATGCATGATATTCAAGGGAAAACCGTACGTTTACGATTGGCTGAGAGTGATGATGCCGCATATATTCATTCGCTAAGAGTGAACTCGGCGTTAAATGAACATCTATCCGCTGTAACGGGTGACGTTGAAGCGCAGCGAGCGTGGCTTCTTAGCTACAAATCAAGAGAAAAGGCTGCGCAAGAATATTACTTTATTATAGAACGTAGTGATACAGGTCAGGCTATCGGCACGGTCAGGCTTTATGACTTTATAGGCAATAAAGAATCATTTTGCTGGGGCAGTTGGATTCTTGATGAAACCAAAAC
>NZ_WKCD01000371.1:0-4358 GCF_021606625.1 Pseudomonas sp. PA-4-8C | reverse complement strand
GTACACGGGCGGTCATGCTGCCGTTGATGTACAGCTCTTCAAGGTTTTCGACCTGCTTGTAGAAGCGGTCACTCAGCGCCTTGATGCGCACGTTTTCGGCAGCCATGTCTTCCTTGGCTACACGGAAGGCTTCGCCCATGCCGACGATCTGGTGGGTTGCCAGGGTGCCCGAACGCATGCCGCGCTCGTGACCGCCGCCGTGCATGGTGGCTTCGATGCGCACGCGAGGCTTGCGGCTTACGTAGAGAGCACCGATGCCTTTAGGGCCGTAAGTCTTGTGGGCAGAGAACGACATCAGGTCGACTTTCAGCTTGGACAGGTCGATATCGACCTTGCCGGTGGACTGAGCAGCGTCGACGTGCAGCAACACACCCTTGGAGCGGGTGAGTTCGCCGATGGCGGCGATGTCATTGATGGTGCCGATTTCGTTGTTCACGTGGATCACAGAAACCAGGATGGTGTCTTCACGCATCGCAGCTTCGATCATGGCCGGGGTGACGATACCGTCGGTGGTCGGCTCGAGGTAGGTGACCTCGAAACCTTCACGCTCCAGTTGGCGCATGGTGTCCAGGACAGCCTTGTGCTCAATCTTGGTGGTGATCAGGTGTTTGCCTTTGGTCGCGTAGAAATGCGCCGCGCCCTTGATAGCCAGGTTGTCGGACTCGGTGGCACCGGAGGTCCAGACGATTTCGCGCGGGTCGGCATTGACCAGGTCAGCGACTTGGCGACGAGCGTTCTCGACCGCTTCCTCGGCTTTCCAGCCGAACACGTGGGAACGGGAGGCCGGGTTGCCGAAGTTTCCGTCGACCAGCAGGCATTCGCTCATTTTTTGCGCGACACGCGGATCAACCGGGGTGGTCGCTGAGTAATCAAGGTAAATCGGCAATTTCATGGACTTTCTCCTAAATCAGGCTGGCTGGCGTGCCGTTAGCTCTTCGGCTGTCACTCGACGGCGGACGCTTCAATCTTGTCCAGACGCGGCGCCTTGGTGTTGCAACGGCGCTGGTCCTGACGCTGGGCTACTTCTTGCACCTCACGGCGAGTCACAAGATCAGCCAAGCTGATACCACTCAAAAACTCATGGATCTGCAGGCTCAAGTCACACCACAAGTGGTGCGTCAGGCAGGTGTCGCCGGCATGGCAATCACCCAAACCCTGGCATTTGGTGGCATCGACGGATTCGTTGACCGCGTCGATCACCTGAGCCACCTGAATGCCCTGCATGTCGCGGGACAACTGATAGCCACCACCCGGACCGCGAACGCTGGAAACCAGATTGCTACGGCGCAATTTGGCGAACAACTGCTCGAGGTAGGACAGGGAAATGCCTTGGCGCTCGGAGATATCGGCCAGGGACACCGGCCCAGTTTGCGCGTGCAAGGCCAAGTCGAGCATGGCGGTCACCGCGTATCGGCCTTTTGTAGTCAGTCTCATGGACAAGTACCAAGGTGTTTCAGAATGGGAGCAAGTATGCGATTCCCGAGTATTTAAGTCAACTATAAGACCTAGTACTTTAGTCAGGATTACCCGTAAAAAGGGCGCGCGAATCATAGCAGGATGGGGTCGGATCGAACAGCGCAACCAGGCCTGCTGCAAGACCACTGAGCCAATGGAGATCAAATGTGGGAGCTGGCTTGCCTGCGATAGCTATCTATCAGCTAGCTTATAGGTTGCTGGCCCGCCGCAATCGCAGGCAAGCCAGCTCCCACAGTGGACCACGCTCAGCCTGCCTTGGTGGTAGCGGTTTCGTCCTTGATCTCAGCAAAATCCTCTTCGCGCAGCTCAGGCAAGTCTTTGGCACAGTACGGGCTGCCCAGCTCCTTCAGCGCCCCGCACATACCCTCCAGCTTGCCATCCACCGCCTGCAGATGATCAAGCAATTGACCAATCGCACGAGCCACCGGGTCGGGCATGTCTTCACTGACGCCATAGGCATCAAAGCCAATCTTCTCGGCCATGGCCTTGCGCTTGGCCTCTTGCTCATCACCGACTTGTGGCTTGACGATGATCCGGCCCGGAATGCCCACAACCGTGGCACCCGGCGGCACAGCTTTGGTCACTACCGCGTTGGAGCCAACCTTGGCGCCGGCACCCACGGTAAACGGCCCGAGCACCTTGGCGCCCGCCCCTACCACCACGCCATCGCCCAGCGTTGGGTGGCGCTTACCCTTGTTCCAGGTGGTGCCGCCCAGGGTCACGCCTTGATAGAGGGTGACGTCATCGCCGATCTCAGCCGTTTCGCCAATCACAATGCCCATGCCGTGATCGATAAAGAACCGGCGACCCACCTTGGCACCCGGATGGATCTCGATACCGGTCAACCAGCGCCCGAAGTTCGATACCAGCCGCGCCAGCCATTTCCAGCCCATGCCCCACAGGGCGCCGGACAGGCGGTGGATCCAGATCGCATGCATGCCCGGGTAGCAGGTCAGCACTTCAAAGGCGTTGCGCGCCGCCGGGTCACGGTGGAAAACACTTTGGATATCTTCTCGCAAACGCTCGAACATTTTTAATCCTTCCGCTTAAGAAGCTCACCACGGGCCGCTTTCTGGGTTTCCGTGAGGATGCCACGCAATATGTTCATTTCAGCCCGGCTCACCGAGCTGCGGCCGTACAAGCGACGCAGGCGCGCCATCAAGTGCCGTGGCTTTTCAGGGTCGAGGAATTCGATGGCGACCAGGGTTTGCTCCAGGTGCTCATAGAACCGTTCCAGCTCGTCCATGGTGGCCAACTCGCCACTTTTGGTTGAGGCAACCTCTTCCTTTTCCACTTTGCTCGGCTGGCCGGCAGCAGCCAGCCAGGCCATGCGCACTTCATAAGTCAGCACCTGCACCGCCGCCCCGAGGTTCAGCGAACTGAACTCAGGATCTGAGGGGATATGCACGTGGTAATGACATCGCTGCAGCTCTTCGTTGGTAAGGCCGGAGTCTTCACGGCCGAATACCAAGGCGATTTCAGCACCGCCAGCAGCCTCTTCCACCATTTTGGTGCCGCATTCACGCGGATCCAGCAGCGGCCAAGGGATACGCCGATCACGGGCGCTGGTGCCGAGCACCAGATTGCAGCCGACCAGGGCTTCCTCCAAGGTGGCGACCACCTGGGCATTTTCAAGCAAGTCATTGGCGCCGGACGCACGGGCATCAGCCTCGTGGTGCGGGAATATCCGCGGTTCGACCAGCACCAGGCGCGTCAGCCCCATGTTTTTCATGGCTCGCGCCACCCCGCCGATGTTTCCGGGATGACTGGTATTGACCAAGACGACACGAATGTTTTGCAGCAAGGGAGGCGCTCTCGGACACAGGAAAGGGGAGCAAATCTTACAGAACCGCCTAAGGTTATGCCATGAAAGCGAACGTCGTCCTTCACCTGAAGAAAGTTTCTGCTAGAATGCTCGGCTTTCTTTAACAACCTTAGGTGACCTATCCATGCAGCCCATGCTGAATATCGCGCTGCGCGCCGCCCGCAGCGCCAGTGAATTGATTTTCCGCTCCATCGAGCGCCTGGATACCATCAAGGTCGACGAAAAAGACGCCAAGGATTATGTATCCGAGGTGGATCGCGCCGCCGAACAGAAAATCATCGACGCTCTGCGTAAGGCCTATCCTACCCACGGCATCCTCGGCGAAGAAACCGGCCTGCACAAAGGCAGCGGCGAAGGCGAAGACTACCTGTGGATCATCGACCCACTGGATGGCACCACCAACTTCCTGCGCGGCATCCCGCACTTTGCCGTGAGCATCGCCTGCAAATACCGTGGCCGCCTGGAACACGCCGTTGTGCTGGACCCGGTTCGCCAGGAAGAATTCACCGCCAGCCGTGGTCGTGGTGCCCAGTTGAACGGCCGCCGCCTGCGTGTCAGCGGCCGCGCCAGCCTGGACGGCGCCCTGCTGGGCACCGGCTTCCCGTTCCGCGACGACCAGATGGACAACCTGGAAAACTACCTGGGCATGTTCCGCGCCCTGGTTGGCCAGACCGCCGGCATCCGTCGCGCCGGTGCAGCCAGCCTGGACCTGGCGTATGTAGCCGCCGGTCGTTTTGATGCGTTCTGGGAGTCGGGCCTGTCAGAGTGGGACATGGCTGCTGGCGCCCTGCTGATTCAGGAAGCGGGCGGCCTGGTGAGCGACTTCACCGGTGGTCATGACTTCCTGGAGAAAGGCCACGTCGTGGCTGGCAACACCAAATGCTTCAAGGCAGTACTGACGGCGATCCAGCCGCACCTGCCGGCTTCGCTGAAGCGTTAAGCGAGCGAGCAAAAAAAAGCACCCCACGGGGTGCTTTTTTTATGCCTGGGATTTAGCAAAAAACCAATTCCAACTGACTCAATACAATCCAATGTGGGAGCTGGCTTGCCTGCGATG
>NZ_WKCD01000370.1:0-4381 GCF_021606625.1 Pseudomonas sp. PA-4-8C | reverse complement strand
CGCTGATTCCGGAAGCTATTGCCTTTTCCATCATCGCCGGCGTCGACCCTAAGGTCGGCCTCTACGCATCCTTCTGTATCTGTGCCGTGATTGCCTTCATCGGCGGTCGCCCTGGCATGATCTCGGCGGCTACCGGTGCCATGGCACTGCTCATGGTTACCTTGGTAAAAGATCACGGGCTTCAGTATCTGCTGGCCGCAACCTTGCTCTGTGGGGTTCTTCAGATACTTGCTGGATATCTCAAGCTGGGCTCACTGATGCGCTTTGTCTCGCGCTCAGTAGTCACAGGCTTTGTGAATGCACTGGCGATTCTGATTTTCATGGCGCAGCTGCCCGAACTCACCAACGTAACCTGGCACGTCTACGCCATGACCGCAGCGGGCCTCGGAATCATCTACCTGTTTCCGTATATACCGAAGATCGGCAAGCTGATTCCTTCGCCGCTGGTGTGCATCCTGACACTGACCGCTATCGCGATTTACCTGGGGTTGGATATCCGCACCGTAGGTGACATGGGCCAATTGCCGGACACGCTGCCGATTTTCCTGTGGCCTGAAGTCCCGCTGAACTTTGAGACTCTGCGGATCATCTTCCCGTACTCAGCAGCGCTTGCCGTTGTAGGCCTACTGGAGTCCATGATGACCGCGACCATCGTCGATGACCTGACCGATACCACCAGTAACAAAAACCGGGAGTGCAAAGGCCAGGGCGTTGCCAATATCGCAGCAGGGATGCTCGGTGGTATGGCCGGCTGCGCCATGATTGGCCAGTCGATCATCAACGTGAAGTCTGGTGGCCGCACCCGTCTCTCGACATTGTGTGCCGGCGTTTTTCTGCTGCTGATGGTGGTGTTCCTTGGCGAATGGCTCTCCAAAATCCCCATGGCGGCACTCGTCGCTGTGATGATAATGGTGTCCATCGGCACCTTCAGCTGGGATTCCTTGCGCAATCTGAAAGAGCATCCGCTGTCGACCAACCTTGTCATGGTGGCGACCGTCGTGGTCGTCGTGGCCACTCACAACCTTGCATACGGCGTACTGGTAGGTGTGCTGCTGGCCTCCCTCTTCTTTGCCAATAAGGCCGGGCACTACCTGGATATCAAGAGCACTCTGGAAGAGACGGAATCACATCGCACTTACCATGTTGTGGGCCAAGTGTTCTTCAGCTCAGCAGACAAATTCACCAACGTTTTTGACTTCAAGGAAGCCCTGAACAAAGTCACCATCGACCTGACCCAAGCCCATTTCTGGGATATCACTTCGGTTGCAGCGCTGGATAAGGTGGTTATCAAATTCCGCCGCGAAGGCGCAGAGGTTGAAGTGCTCGGTCTCAATGAAGCCAGCGCAACAATCGTCGACCGCTTCGGCGTGCATGACAAACCCGATGCCATCTACAAGCTCATGAGCCACTAAGGAGAACGACAATGACCCACGTAATGGCCTGCATTGATAACTCACAATCCTCATTGGCGGTCTGCGACTACGCAGCATGGGCGTCGCAACAACTTAACGCGCCCCTTACCTTGCTGCATGTATTGGATGAGGAGAAATACCCCGCATCTGCAGACCTGAGCGGTAATATCGGCCTTGGCAGTCGAGAGCATCTGCTGGAGGAGCTGGCTACATTGGATGCCCAGCGCGCCAGGCTTGCTCTGGAGCAAGGTCAACACATGCTTGAAAAGGCCAGGGAGCGAACGGTCATTTGCGGAGCTGCATTTCCTGAGCTAAAGCAGCGCCACGGACACTTGATAGAAAGCCTGGTTGATCTTCAGGACGATATTCGACTCTTGGTCATTGGACGAGTGGGTGAGGACAGCACACGTAGAGTGCACAGCCTTGGCAGCCAAATTGAAGCTGTCGTGCGCACAATTCACCGTCCAATTTTGATCACGAGCAGCAGCTATAAAAAGCCAGAAAAAGTAATGCTCGCTTTTGACGGCAGCCCCACAGCCCACAAAACCGTTGAGCTGCTTGCCGCCAGCCAGCTCTGCAAAAATCTACCAATTCATCTCGTTATGGTTGGCGCTGACTCGGAAGGCAACCGAGAAGCGTTGGAGAAAGCCCAGAGCACGCTCATGAGTGCTGGCTTTGTCGTCCAAGCTCAGATCGTAAAGGGGGAAGTGGAAGCGGCGCTCCACGTGTATCAGGCCGAGCACGGAATTGATCTGCTAGTCATGGGGGCCTACGGCCACTCGCGCATCAGACAATTTCTGGTAGGTAGCACAACTACAACCATGCTCCGCACAGCTACCATGCCGGTATTGCTGCTCCGCTGAATTGACTCGCCTGACCGCAGTGTTTCCAACACTCTGGAAACACTGCGGTCATCCTAGTTAATGAATATCTGAACATGTCCTGTTGAGACCTCATGCAACTCATTACTGAAATCCTTCACCCGGATCTGAAATCTATACAAGGGAAAGTATTCCGTCGTCATGCCGCACGCGGAATCGTGTTGCGGAACGAACAGATCCTGTTGCTGTTCACTGAGCGCTATAACGACTTTAGCTTTCCTGGGGGCGGCCTTGATGCTGGCGAGGACATTATCGTAGGTCTTAAGCGTGAGCTTGAGGAAGAGACTGGTGCACGCGAGATTCGGGTGCTCCAGCACTACGGTTACATCGAGGAGTACCGGCCCTATTGGAAGCCACAGTACGATCTGATGCACATGACCTCGCATTTTTATCAATGCGAAGTCGCGCCCCAGCTAGCGCCCGTGAGAATGGAAAGCCACGAAATCGCTAATGGTATGCGGCCTGTCTGGATCAACCTGCATGAAGCCATAACGCATAATGAAGCCGTGATGCAGCGTCAGGAGTCATCGATGGGGCAGTCCATTCAGCGCGAAACGTTCATGCTGAAAAAAGTCGCGTCCGAGTTGCTGATGTCAACCAGCCGATGAGAAGACGTCTCGGCAGCCTTTGTTGCGACGTCCGCAGACCACAATGACCAGTAGATTCAGAAAAGGAGGCCATATGAACCTCCTTTTTGAATTTTATAAGTCCTTATGCAACTGTCTTTGCGTGAGTCTCATTCGACTGATACGGAGATGATCTCAACGGCTCTGAGGGACTTAAGCTACTCACCGCATCAAGCTTGCAAACCTGTTCGTGTGAAAGGCGTACGTCTAAAGCACCGAGGTTATCGGTAAGTTGCTGCTCTGAGCGTGGCCCTATGATCGGTACCGCCCCATGTGTGCCAGCCCAAGCAATAGCAATCTGACTAGCACTCACGCCTAATTCGCTCGCAATCTCCAAAACAGTGTCCAGTATCAATGTGCGCTGTGCTGAATTTTCTGCCTGAAATACTTTTCCACCAAAACCTTCGGCGCGTCCTTTTTCACCTTGGCGATATTTACCGGTCAGCATGCCGCCTCCCAACGGAGACCAAGTGACTATGCCGAGACCCAGGGCGTTTGACGCCTGGAAGAGGTCTGCTTCGGGCTCACGATGCACCAAGCTGTGTTCAAACTGAGCCGCTGCAATAGGCAGCGCGTTGGTGAGTTCGGCCAGTGTGACCGCGCGGGAAAGTCGCCATGCTGGGAAATTAGAGAGTCCTGCGTAAAGGATTTTCCCTGCACGTGCCAGATCTTCAAAGCCTCTGACGATTTCCTCGACCGGCGTCACGCCATCTGGGTGATGCGCCCAGTAGATATCTATCCGGTCTGTCTTCAGGCGCCTCAGGCTGGCTTCTACCGATGTCACCAAAGCCCTACGACTGTTACCTGTGGCGAGCCGATTAGCGTTGGCTGCTGCTCCGTTGGTAAATTTTGTGGCGAGGACGAACTCATCGCGTCGTCCTTGGAGTAGAGTTCCGAGCAACTCCTCGGACTGACCAAATTGATAAGCGTCTGCCGTGTCAATGAAGTTACCACCTGCTTCAGCGTAAGCATTAAATATTGCCTTGCTGGAGTCGGGATCTGCTCCATAACCCCAGCCAGTGCCGAAGTTGCCTGTGCCGAGCGCGAGTTCCGAAACGCTGAGCCCGGTACTGCCGAACGATTTGTAGTTCATATCTATCTCCACATAGAACGCTATGTTGATTGAGTCCAAGATCAAAGCAGTTGGTACTTAGCTGTTACGGATCGAGCATTAAACTGCGCCACACAATGTTGACCGGATTTTGGAGGCTGCTGGAAACAGGATTCTCCTGAGCGCCCGAAGGTTGTTCCAGTGGCGCATTCGTCACATTTCCTTTTAACGCTTCTAGTTTTTCATCGTCAGCATTTAATGCTTGCTGTCGATTGGTTGAGTCGTCGTTGGGCAATATAGGGGCACTGGTCAACAAATCGGTTGCAGAGATTTCCATGAGCGCATCCTCAGGGCGTATGCACCCTTCCGGAGATTTCTCCCCAGTAGTTTGAACAACGTCCAAGCCCTTTT
>NZ_WKCD01000037.1:0-35081 GCF_021606625.1 Pseudomonas sp. PA-4-8C | reverse complement strand
GTGGTGGCGCCGGCCTGCAGGCAGATATCGAAGCCCTGCTCGCCCAGGGTTGCCACGCGGCCCCGGCCGTCACCGCGTTGACCGTGCAAAACACCGTCAATGTCAGTGATTTCCGCGTGCTTGACCGTGAGTGGGTACTGGCCCAGGCCAATGCCGTGCTCGGCGACTCTGAAGTCGCGGCGGTCAAGCTGGGCATGCTCGGCTCCACCGCGATGGTCGACACCGTGGTCGAACTGCTGCAGGCGCACCCGCATTTGCCGGTGGTCTGCGACCCGGTGCTGCGCGCCGGCGGCGGCGGTAGCCTGGGCAAGGACGAGGTCGGCTATGCGATGCGCGAGCGGCTGCTGCCCCTGTCATTGATCGCCACCCCCAACCTGCCCGAAGCGCGCATCCTTGCGGAACTGCCCGACGGCAGCGCCGACGACTGCGCCGAGAAGCTGCTGCCGTACATCAAGCACCTGCTGATCACCGGCGGCCATGGCGACGAGCACGAAGTGCACAACCGCCTGTACAGCCGCGACGGCACGCGCCACACCTTTACCTGCCAGCGCTTGCCCGGCAGTTATCACGGTTCGGGTTGCACCTTGGCCAGTGCGCTGGCCGGGCGCATTGCCCAGGGCGAAGGCTTGGCCAGCGCCGTGCAAACGGCCCTCAACTACACGTGGCGTACCCTGCGCGATGCCGAACAACTCGGCCAGGGCCAGTTCGTGCCGCGCCGATTGCCGCTGGATTTCTGCTCGTAACTTATCGCTCGTCAGCAAGGGGTTTGCCCGATGAAACTACGCGGCCTTTACGCCATTACCGACAGCCAGCTGTTGGCCGGCAAATTCCTCGCCTACGTCGAGGCGGCGCTGGACGGTGGCGTCACCCTGTTGCAGTACCGCGACAAAAGCAGCGACGAGGCACGCCGCCTGCGTGAAGCCGAAAAGCTGTATGAGCTGTGCTCGCGCTACAAGACTCAATTGATCATCAACGACGATGCCGAACTGGCCGCGCGCCTGGGCGTCGGCGTGCACCTGGGCCAGACCGACGGCCCGCTGACCTCGGCCCGGGCACTGCTCGGCGCCAAGGCGATCATCGGCGCTACCTGTCACAGCCAGATCGAACTGGCCGAACAGGCCGCCAAAGAAGGCGCCAGCTACGTCGCCTTTGGCCGCTTCTTCAATTCCACGACCAAACCCGGCGCACCTGCCGCCACCGTTGACATGCTGGCCCAGGCCCGCAAGCGCCTGCACCTGCCGATCTGCGTGATCGGCGGCGTCACCCTGGAAAACGCCGAGCCGCTGGTGGCCCACGGGGCCGACCTGCTCGCCGTGGTCCACGGCCTGTTCGGTGCCGACAGCACCCAGGAAGTCACCCGCCGCGCCCGCGCGTTCAACGTCCTTCTTAAATCTTCAGTTTAGAGAGCCCGACCATGTCCCGTTCCGAAACCCTGTTTGCCAACGCCCAGAAACACATCCCCGGCGGTGTGAACTCCCCCGTGCGTGCGTTCAAGAGCGTGGGCGGCACGCCGCTGTTCTTCAAGCATGCCGAAGGCGCCTACGTCACCGATGAAGACGACAAGCGCTATGTCGACTACGTCGGCTCCTGGGGCCCGATGATCCTCGGCCACAGCCATCCGGACGTGCTCGACGCGGTGCGCCAGCAACTGCAACACGGCTTGTCCTACGGCGCCCCGACCGCGATGGAAACCGAGATGGCCGACCTGGTCTGCTCGATCGTGCCGTCGATGGAGATGGTACGCATGGTCAGCTCCGGCACCGAAGCGACCATGAGCGCGATCCGCCTGGCCCGTGGTTTCACCGGCCGCGACAACATCATCAAGTTCGAAGGCTGCTACCACGGCCACTCCGACAGCCTGCTGGTAAAAGCCGGCTCCGGCGCGCTGACCCAAGGCGTACCCAATTCCGCTGGCGTACCTGCGGCGTTCGCCAAGCACACCCTGACCCTGCCGTTCAACGACATCGCGGCCGTCGAGCAGATGCTCAGCGAAGTCGGCCAGGACGTGGCGTGCATCATCGTCGAGCCGGTTGCCGGCAACATGAACTGCGTGCCACCGGCCCCGGGTTTCCTTGAGGGTCTGCGCGAGCAGTGCGACAAGCATGGCGTGGTGCTGATTTTTGACGAAGTGATGACCGGTTTCCGGGTCGCCCTCGGTGGCGCCCAGGCTTACTACGGCGTCACGCCAGACCTGAGCACCTTCGGCAAGATCATCGGCGGCGGCATGCCGGTAGGCTGCTTCGGCGGCAAGCGCGAGATCATGCAACACATCGCCCCGCTCGGCCCGGTCTACCAGGCAGGCACCTTGTCGGGTAACCCGCTGGCAATGGCCGCCGGCCTGACCACCCTGCGCCTGATCAGCCGCCCGGGCTTCCACGCCGAGCTCACCGACTACACCACACGCATGCTCGACGGCCTGCAACAACGCGCCGACGCCGCCGGCATCCCGTTCGTGACCACCCAGGCCGGTGGCATGTTCGGCCTGTACTTCAGCGGCGCCGACGATATCGTCACCTTCGATGACGTGATGGGCAGCGATGCCGAGCTGTTCAAGCGCTTCTTCCACCTGATGCTCGAAGGCGGCGTGTACCTGGCACCGAGCGCCTTTGAAGCTGGCTTCACCTCGATTGCCCATGGCGAAGCCGAACTGAAATTGACACTGGATGCTGCCGAGCGCGCCTTCGCGGCCCTGAAATAAGTGACGGCAACCTCTGACGTTGCCCCTGGCAGCGTCAGATTTGCTACTTTGCTTACAGACAATTCCTGGTTTTTTCGAGAATTGCCCTGCAATCCGGCAGATAACTTGCCCAAGCAGCAGAAAAACGAGTAAAGACTTTGTAAGCAGAGGCCTGCTTATTTCATAATGCGCGCTTATTGGACTCCCCCGAGGGTCCCGCGCCCCGTCAGAGGTAAGTCGATTCCCATGAAACGCACCGGCCGCACCCTGGTTCTGGGCTGCCTGTTGCTCCTTCAACCGCTACTGGCACATGCCCAGGCCGGCGGCAACTCGTTGTTAATCCCAGCGATGGGTCGTTGCACCCTCAATACCCAGCCAGACAGCCAGGCCGAAGCCCTGAGCGCGTGCCAGAAACAGGCCGAGGACGGGGATGCACAGGCGCAATACGAGTTGGGCGAGTACTACCACGACAGCAAGAACCCGGCCGTTGACCTCAACAAAGCGTTGAGCTACTTCGAGAAAGCCTCGTTGCAGGGCCACGCCCAAGCGCAATACCAGTTGGGCAACATGTTCTTCAAAGGCGAAGGCGTGCCGGCCAACAACGTCCAGGCGTACATCGTGCTGAAAATGGCCGCGGTCAACGGCGCTGAAGACGCACTGGACACCGCCGACGAAGTCGCCGAGCACATGCAGCGCGATGAACTGGAAGTGGCGACCCAGGTGCTGGGGCAGATTTTCCGCAACTACCTGCAGGAATTGCAGAGCGCCGATGGGCGTTCGCCGTTCTCACCCCTTCCCTGATTTTTTTGTAGACCTTACATCGCTATCGCAGGCAAGCCAGCTCCCACATTCGACCGCGTTTCAATGTTGGAATGCAGTCAACTGTGGGAGCTGGCTTGCCTGCGATAGGCGCGACTCGGTCTAAAGCCCTACTTCTCAGGCATCGGCATCGGAAACGGCATCACATTGCTCGTGCCCCGTGCTTCGCTGATCTTCGGCGTCCCCAGGCGCTCGACTTCATCGATGCGCACAATCGAATGCATCGGCACAAAGCTGCGCACCACGCCTTCGAACTGGGCCTTGAGCTTTTCTTCGCCCGGATCGACCACCAACTGGGTGCGCTCGCCAAAGACGAACTCTTCCACCTCCAGGAAGCCCCACAGATCGCTTTGATAGATCTGCTTGGCGTACATTTCGAACACCTGGCCCTGGTTGACGAAAATCACCTTATAGATTGGAGCTTCACGTTTGGTCATGGTGGGCGAACAACACATGGGGATATAAAAGAGGGCGCGAACTATAGCATGGCACCCGATGCACAGCGCTAGGAACCAATGGGCATGCCCCCTATAATGCGCGGTTCTTTACCACCAGTTGACGATTCCCATGGCCAAGAAGCTTTACATCGAAACCCACGGTTGCCAGATGAACGAGTACGACAGCTCGCGCATGGTCGACTTGCTGGGCGAACACCAGGCCCTGGAAGTCACTGCCCGCGCCGAAGATGCCGACGTGATCCTGCTCAATACCTGCTCGATCCGCGAGCGGGCCCAGGACCGTGTGTATTCGCAGTTGGGCCGCTGGCGCGAATTGAAACTGGCCAACCCGGACATGGTGATCGCCGTCGGCGGTTGCGTGGCCAGCCAGGAAGGCGCCGCGATCCGTGACCGCGCGCCCTATGTCGATGTGGTGTTCGGCCCGCAAACGCTGCACCGCCTGCCGGAAATGATCGACGCCGCACGCGTCACCAAGCTGCCGCAGGTGGACGTGTCGTTCCCCGAAATCGAAAAATTCGACCATCTGCCCGAACCGCGTATCGACGGACCGAGCGCCTATGTATCGGTGATGGAAGGTTGCAGCAAGTACTGCACCTTCTGCGTGGTGCCTTACACCCGTGGCGAAGAGGTCAGCCGGCCGTTTGACGATGTGCTGGCAGAAATCATCCACCTGGCTGAAAACGGCGTGCGCGAAGTCACCTTGCTGGGCCAGAACGTCAACGGCTACCGTGGCCAGACCGATGACGGCCGCCTGGCCGACCTGGCGGAATTGATCCGCGTGGTCGCCGCTGTCGATGGCATCGAGCGTATCCGCTACACCACCTCGCACCCGCTGGAGTTTTCCGACAGCCTGATCCAGGCCCACGCCGAAGTGCCAGAGCTGGTCAAGCACCTGCACTTGCCGGTGCAATCAGGTTCGGACCGCATTCTGTCGGCGATGAAGCGCAACCACACCGCGCTGGAATACAAATCCAAATTGCGCAAACTGCGCGCCGCCGTGCCGGGCATCTGCATCAGTTCGGACTTTATCGTCGGCTTCCCGGGCGAAACCGAGAAAGACTTCCAGCAGACCATGAAGCTGATCGAAGACGTCGGTTTCGACTTCTCCTACTCGTTCGTCTACAGCCAGCGCCCGGGCACCCCGGCTGCCGACCTGCTGGATGAAACCCCGGAAGCGTTGAAAAAAGAGCGTTTGAACGCGCTGCAACATCGCCTTAATCAGCAAGGCTTTGAAATCAGCCGACAAATGGTCGGTTCGATCCAGCGCATTCTGGTCACCGATTATTCAAAGAAAGACCCGGGTGAATTGCAGGGGCGTACCGAGAACAACCGAATCGTCAACTTCCGCTGCGACAATCCCACGCTGATCGGCCAGTTTGCCGATGTGCACATAGATGCGGCGCAGCCACACTCGTTGCGTGGCTCGTTGATCAACTGATCTCGCTGACCGGATGAAGATCAAAATGTGGGAGCTGGCTTGCCTGCGATAGCGATGTATCAGTGCCCTATGTGCCAACTGACCGACCGCTATCGCAGGCAAGCCAGCTCCCACAGGGGTTCTTCAGGGTTATCGAGAGTGGGGCCAAGCTATTTAAGTGCTTTCGCACACCGGCGCCTGGCGTTATTCTCTCTCTCACCTCATCAGCCAAAGGGCGGCTAAAAGCAACCTTGAACGCACCCATAGCAGAACCCCATCGTTTTATCCTCGAGCCTTTTGAGGCTCGCCGTTTCGCCAACCTGTGCGGACAGTTCGACGAGCACCTGCGCCTGATCGAACAACGCCTGAGCATCGAGATCCGCAACCGCGGCAATCAGTTCGAGCTCATTGGTGAACCCCAACACACCACGTCTGCAGAAAACCTGCTGCGCCGTCTCTACCGTGAAACCAAGGGTAGCGAGCTGTCGCCGGAGACCGTGCACCTGTACCTGCAGGAATCGGCTGTGCAAGACCTGGCCAATAACCCGGTGGCCGAAGCCAGCGTGGCCTTGCGTACCAAAAAAGGCATGATTCGCCCACGCGGCTTGAATCAGCAGAAGTACGTCAAGGAAATCCTCGGCAACGACATCAACTTCGGCATCGGCCCGGCCGGTACCGGCAAGACCTACTTGGCAGTGGCCTGCGCCGTCGACGCCCTGGAGCGCGAGCAAGTGCGGCGCATCCTGCTGGTGCGCCCTGCGGTCGAGGCCGGCGAAAAGCTCGGCTTCCTGCCCGGCGACCTGGCCCAGAAGATCGACCCGTACCTGCGCCCGCTCTACGACGCGCTGTACGAGATGCTCGGGTTTGAATACGTGGCCAAGCTGATCGAGCGCCAGGTGATCGAGATCGCCCCGCTGGCCTACATGCGCGGCCGTACGCTCAACAACAGCTTCATCATCCTCGACGAAAGCCAGAACACCACCGTCGAGCAGATGAAGATGTTCCTCACCCGTATCGGTTTCGGCTCAACCGCCGTGATCACGGGCGACATCACCCAGGTCGACCTGCCCAAGGGCACCAAGTCGGGCCTGGGCCAGGTGATCGAGGTGCTCAAGGACGTGCCGGGTATCAGCTTTACGCACTTTATGCCCAAGGACGTGGTACGCCACCCGCTGGTGCAGCGTATTGTCGAAGCCTATGAGCGTTTCGAACACCGCGACGACGCGCCCGCCAAGGACGCTCGCCACGATGCTTGAGCTAGACCTGCAGCTGGCCACCGACGCGCCCGCCCCCAGCGAAGCCCAGTTCCGCCAATGGTGTGAACTGGCCTTGCGCCAGCGCACCGCCGACTCGGAGCTGACCATTCGTCTGGTGGACGAGGCCGAAGGCCGTGAGCTGAACCACACCTGGCGCCAGAAAGACTACGCCACCAACGTGCTGTCCTTCCCCGCCGACGTACCCGACGAATTGCTGGATATCCCGTTGCTGGGCGACCTGGTGATCTGCGTCGCGGTGGTCGAACGCGAAGCGGCGGAACAAGGCAAGGAACTTGAGGCCCATTGGGCCCATCTAGTCATCCACGGCTGCTTGCATCTCTTGGGTTACGACCATATAGACGATGACGAAGCCGAGGAAATGGAAGCACTGGAACGAACGTTGCTTGCAGAACTGGGTCACCGCGACCCGTATGCAGACGACGAAAGCTGATCAACACTCAACTGTCATATCAAAGGATTCAGAGTAATCGCTATGAGCGAAGACCGATCGAGCAACGGGCAGAAGTCATGGCTGGGTAAACTGACCCAGGCTTTTGCCCACGAGCCGAAAAACCGCCAGGAGCTCTTGGAGCTGCTGCGCGATGCACACCAGAACAAATTGCTGGACAGCGAAGCGCTGGCCATCGTCGAAGGCGCCATCCAGGTGGCTGACCTGCAAGTACGCGACATCATGGTCCCGCGCTCGCAGATGATCAGCATCAAGGCGACACAGACCCCACGGGAATTCCTCCCGGCCGTGATCGACTCGGCGCATTCGCGCTACCCGGTGATCGGTGAAAGCCATGACGATGTCATGGGTGTCCTGCTGGCCAAGGACTTGCTGCCGTTGATCCTCAAGGAGAACGGCGACAGCTTCAACATCAAGGACCTGCTGCGCCCGGCCACCTTCGTGCCGGAGTCCAAGCGCCTGAATGTGCTGCTGCGCGAGTTCCGCGCCAACCACAATCACATGGCCATTGTGATTGACGAATATGGCGGCGTGGCCGGCCTGGTCACCATCGAGGACGTGCTGGAGCAGATCGTCGGCGACATCGAAGACGAGCACGACGTCGAAGAAGACAGCTACATCAAGCCGCTGCCCAGCGGTGATTTCCTGATCAAGGCGCTGACGCCGATCGAGAACTTCAACGAGTTCTTCGACAGCGAGTTCTCGGACGATGAGTTCGACACCGTCGGCGGCCTGGTGATGAGTGCGTTCGGGCATTTGCCCAAGCGCAATGAAACCACCGAGATCGGTGCGTATCGCTTCCGCATCCTCAATGCCGATAGCCGTCGTATCCATCTGATCCGTTTGACACCTATCGCCCGCTAAGGACTGACATGCGCCGTATGATCGCACCCGGCTGGCCCGGTAATTTGCTGGCCGTGGTGGCCGGCGCCATCACAACTCTGGCGCTGGCGCCGTTCGATATCTGGCCGTTGGCGCTGGTAGCGGTCGGCCTGTTCTATATCGGCCTGCGGGAGCTCTCGCCCCGCCAGGCCCTGGGCCGTGGCTGGTGTTTCGGCTTCGGCCTGTTTGGTGCCGGCACCAGTTGGATCTACTACAGCATCCACCACTTCGGCGGCGCTTCGGTGTTGCTGGCGGGGTTCCTGATGCTGCTATTCACTGCCGCCATCGCCTGGTTCTTTGCCCTGCCCGCCTGGCTGTGGGCGCGCTGGTTGCGCCGTAACGAAGCACCGCTGGCGGACGCATTGACGTTCGCCGCGTTGTGGGTCGGCCAGGAAGCCTTTCGTGGCTGGTTCCTCACCGGTTTCCCGTGGTTGTACTCCGGTTACAGTCAACTCGACGGGCCGTTGACCGGCCTCGCGCCAGTGGGCGGGATGTGGCTGATTTCCTTCGCCCTGGCACTCACTGCCGCATTGCTGTGCAACCTGCCGCGCCTGCTGGCGAGCAAGCGCAATGCCTTCATCGGCGCGGGCCTGTTATTGCTGGTTGCGCCCTGGGCCATTGGCCTGGCGCTCAAGCATCACGCCTGGACATCGCCGTCTGGCGCGCCGCTGAGCGTGGCCGCGATCCAGGGCAACGTCGAGCAAAGCATGAAGTGGGACCCCGACCAGCTCAATGCACAGTTGGCGCTGTACCGCGACATGAGCCTGAGCTCCAAGCGCGTCGACCTGCTGGTGTGGCCGGAAACCGCCGTGCCGGTGCTCAAGGAGTCCGTTGAGGGCTACCTGGGCATGATGGGCAAGTTTGCCGCCGACCGGGACACCGCGCTGATCACCGGCGTACCGATTCGCCAGGAAGTGCACCACCAGAAGCGCTACTTCAACGGCATCACCGTGGTCGGTGAAGGCGACGGCACCTACCTCAAGCAGAAACTGGTGCCGTTTGGCGAGTACGTGCCGTTGCAGGACATGTTGCGCGGGCTGATCGCCTTCTTCGACCTGCCCATGTCGGACTTCGCCCGCGGCCCTTCTGACCAGGCCATGCTGCAGGCCAAGGGTTATCAGATTGCGCCGTTCATTTGCTATGAAGTGGTGTACCCCGAATTCGCCGCCGGCCTGTCGGCCCAGAGCGACCTGCTGCTGACCATCAGCAACGACACTTGGTTCGGCCGCTCCATCGGCCCGCTGCAGCACCTGCAAATGGCGCAGATGCGTGCATTGGAGGCTGGCCGCTGGATGATCCGCGCCACCAACAACGGCGTGACCGGGCTGATCAACCCGTTCGGGCAGATCACCGCGCAGATCCCGCAGTTTGAGCGCGGCATTCTCTATGGGGAGGTGGTGCCGATGCATAACCTCACGCCGTACCTGCAATGGCGTTCGTGGCCGTTGATCATTGTGTGTGTGCTGCTCTTTGGCTGGGCATTGCTGGCCGGCAGGATGTCCAAAACAGTCTGACCTGTGGGAGCTTGCTTGCCTGCGATGGCGGTGTATCAGTGCCCTGAGTGCTCACTGACCCACCGCCATCGCAGGCAAGCCAGCTCCCACAATTGATCTCCTGTGTTGCACCTATCGGTAGAACAACCGATACCCCACCTGCCCCACCGCTTCATTGATCAACTGCCCGCTTTGCCACACCGCCTTGACCTCCGGCATCCAGCCACCCAGCGGTCGGCCATGGTCCACACCCAGAAAGCCCACCGGCCCTGGCACCACGGTGAAACCCGCCTTTTCAAAACTCCACACCGAACGCGGCATGTGCCAGGCCTGGGTCACTACCACTACACGCTTGATGCCTTGCGGCAACAAAATCTCGGCGCTCATCTGGGCGTTTTCCCAGGTAGTGCGGCTGCGTTCTTCTTTCCAGCGCACGGTGACACCGAAGTCATCCTGCATCGACACGGCCATCAACTCGGCCTCACTGGGCGGCGTGCCGTAGTGCAAGCCGCCGCTGGTCAGCACTGGCAAACCGGATGCCTTGGCCAGCCGCGCGGCAAAACGCTCACGTTCCAGGCCAATACCGGTGGGCTGGTCGCTGCCCCACGCAATGTCCCCGCGCTCGCGCCCCGAGCCCAGCACCACAATCGCGTCGGCGCGCTGGGCCAAGGTGGCCCAGTCTTCCCGGGCCAAAGGCGGCTCTGTCTCCAGGGCACGGGCGCCCCACTGGACCATCACTGGCAGGCTGATCAACCACATCCCGCCCAGCCCGAGGGCAAAGCACAAGCCCGCCAGGCGCGGACGGCTGCGGCGAAACCACCAGGCACACGCCAACAACAGCAGAAAAATACCGGGCGGCAACAACAGTTGTTTAATGAAATAACGAAAAGGCATCGGGCATCTCCAAAGATGCCCGAAGCCTAGATGCAACGGGGTTTTGCAACAATCCTTACCGACAACATTTTGATAACGCTAACGGATAACGCGTGGCTCACTTGCACCGCACGGACCGGAAGTTCTCTGGCCCGCGGCCGGTCGCCAGGTCTTTGAGCCAGATGACCTTGGCCGAATGAGCGGGCGGGGAAGCCTGCCCATGGGAGGCGCGGTCGTGATTCAACGCCAGGTAGTTATTGATCAATTCAAGCTCCGCCGGGCTCAAGCCTCGCAACTCCAGCTCCAGAGGCCGCTCATCACGCAATCGGCCTGCGGTTCTTGCGGCATCCAATGCCCGACCCAAACGGTCGATCAATCCCTCGTACAATTGCGGTTTCGTTAAAGTTCGCTGCGATTCAACCATCCCCTCACCTCATTGAAGAAATACTTGCTCCCCACTAAACAGCGTAGCCCCCGTTGCTGCGCCTGCCCGGTGCCGCGACAGACGGCCCTTGCCGCGCAATCAGGGTTTCCCTCGATAGAGTGGGGTCATGTATGCTACGGCGCTTCCTGTAACTCCACTTCCCGCAGGGTTTGGGCACGGACGCGCCGCTTCTTGGTGTCGAACAACCCGGACAGTGCACCGAAGAGGATTAGGCCACCCCTATCCAGTTCAAAAGTAGCCATGCACGAACAATATCAGCCCCGTGAAATAGAAAATGCCGCCCAAACCTTCTGGGACGAGCAAAAGTCCTTTGAAGTCAGTGAACAGCCAGGCAAGGAGACTTACTACTGCCTATCGATGTTCCCTTACCCCAGCGGCAAGCTACACATGGGGCACGTGCGCAACTACACCATCGGCGACGTGATTTCGCGCTACCAGCGCATGCTCGGCAAGAACGTGCTGCAACCCATGGGTTGGGACGCCTTCGGCATGCCGGCAGAAAACGCCGCGATGAAAAACAACGTGGCGCCCGCCAAGTGGACCTACGAAAACATCGCCTACATGAAGACCCAGCTGCGCAGCCTGGGCCTGGCGGTGGACTGGTCCCGCGAGGTCACCACCTGCAAGCCCGATTACTACCGCTGGGAACAATGGCTGTTCACGCGCCTGTTCGAAAAAGGCGTGATCTACAAAAAAAGCGGCACCGTGAACTGGGACCCGATCGACCAGACCGTACTGGCCAACGAACAGGTCATCGACGGTCGCGGCTGGCGTTCCGGCGCGCTGATCGAAAAGCGCGAAATCCCGATGTACTACTTCAAGATCACCGCCTACGCGGATGAACTGTTGTCGAGCCTTGACGATCTGCCGGGCTGGCCTGAACAGGTCAAGACCATGCAGCGCAACTGGATCGGCAAATCCAAGGGCATGGAAGTGCAGTTCCCGTATAACGTCGATTCCATCGGCGAAGCGGGCGCCCTGAAAGTCTTCACCACCCGTCCGGATACGCTGATGGGCGCGACTTACGTCGCGGTCGCCGCCGAACACCCGCTGGCCACCCAGGCGGCACAGAACAACCCCGAGCTGCAGGCGTTCATCGCCGAATGCAAGGGCGGCAGCGTGGCGGAAGCCGACGTCGCCACCCAGGAGAAAAAAGGCCTGCCGACCGGCCTGTTCGTCGAGCACCCGCTGACCGGCGAGAAACTGCCGGTATGGGTCGCCAACTATGTGCTGATGCACTACGGCGACGGCGCCGTCATGGCCGTGCCGGCTCACGACGAGCGCGATTTCGAATTCGCCACCAAATACAGCCTGCCGATCAAGTCGGTAGTACGTACCAGCTCGGGCGACACCAACCCGGCCCCGTGGCAGGACGCCTACGGCGAGCACGGAACCCTGATCAACTCCGGCGAATTTGACGGCCTGGACTTCCAGGGCGCCTTCGACGCCATCGAAGTCGCGCTGATCAAGAAGAACCTCGGTGCTTCGCGCACCCAGTTCCGCCTGCGCGACTGGGGCATCAGCCGCCAGCGCTACTGGGGCTGCCCGATCCCGATCATCCACTGCCAAACCTGTGGCGACGTGCCGGTACCGGAAGACCAACTGCCGGTCGTGTTGCCAGAAGACGTGGTACCAGACGGCGCTGGCTCGCCGTTGGCACGCATGCCGGAGTTCTACGAGTGCAGCTGCCCTAAATGCGGCGCGCCGGCCAAGCGTGAAACCGACACCATGGACACCTTCGTCGAGTCCTCGTGGTACTACGCTCGTTATGCCTCGCCGCACTATGAAGGTGGCCTGGTGGAGAAATCCGCAGCCGACCATTGGTTGCCGGTGGACCAGTACATCGGTGGCATCGAACACGCCATCCTCCATCTGCTGTACGCGCGTTTCTTCCACAAGCTGATGCGTGACGAAGGCCTGGTGAGCTCCGATGAGCCATTCAAGAACCTGCTGACCCAGGGCATGGTGATCGCCGACACTTACTATCGTCGCGAAGCCAATGGCGCCTACACCTGGTTCAACCCGGCGGATGTCGAGCTTGAGCGTGACAGCAAAGCCAAGGTCATCAGCGCCAAGTTGAAGGCCGACGGCCTGCCGGTGGAAATCGGCGGCACCGAGAAGATGGCCAAGTCCAAGAACAACGGCGTCGACCCACAGTCGATGATCGATCAGTTCGGCGCCGACACCTGCCGCCTGTTCATGATGTTCGCCTCACCGCCCGACATGAGCGCCGAATGGTCCGACTCCGGCGTCGAAGGCTCGCACCGCTTCCTCAAGCGCGTCTGGCGCCTGGCCCACGCCCATGTCAGCCAGGGCCTGCCGGGCAAGCTGGACCTCGGCGCCTTGAACGACGAGCAGAAAGCCGTGCGCCGCAGCATCCACCTGGCTATTCGCCAGGCCAGCCAGGACGTCGGGCAGAACCACAAATTCAACACCGCCATCGCCCAGGTGATGACGCTGATGAACGTGCTGGAAAAAGCCCCGCAGGCGACCGAACAAGACCGTGCGCTGATCCAGGAAGGCCTGGAAACAGTTACCCTGTTGCTCGCGCCGATCACGCCGCACATCAGCCATGAACTGTGGAGCCGCCTGGGCCACAGCGGTGCCGTCATCGATGCCGCCTGGCCGGTGCAGGATGACAGCGCCCTGGTACAGGACACGCTGCAACTGGTCATCCAGGTTAACGGTAAACTGCGTGGCCAGATCGACATGCCGGCCAGCGCCAGCCGTGAAGAGGTTGAAGCAGCTGCACGTATCAATGAGAACGTGCTGCGCTTTACCGAAGGCCTGACCATCCGCAAGGTGATCGTGGTGCCCGGCAAACTGGTCAATATCGTCGCCAGCTAAATCGGATCGGGCGCAGGGCTTGGGCTCTGCGCCGAACTAAACCTTTAGGGCCCGACAAGGCCCACCTGGTTTCAAGGGGAGCAACAAAATGATCAAACGCAATCTGCTGGTTATGGGCCTTGCCGTGCTGTTGAGCGCTTGCGGCTTCCAGCTGCGCGGCACCGGCACCAATGAGCTGTCGCTCAAGGAACTCGACGTCAGCGCCCGCAACGCCTACGGCGAAACCGTCACCCAGCTGCGCCAGACCCTGGAAAACAGCGGTGTGCACGTGTACAACGGCGCCACCTACAAACTGATACTGACGGATGAGCGAGAAACCCAGCGCAATATCAGCTACGCGAGTGCTGGCCGTGCGTCCGACGTCGAGTTGAACACTGCGCTGATGTTCGAAATACAAGGCCGTGATCAGTTGCCGTTGATGGGTGACAAGATCCAGGTGCAGAAAGTGGTGAGCCACGATGGCAACAACCTGGTGGGTTCGGACTCCGAGACCATCCAGGTGCGCAAGGAAATGCGTCGTGAGCTGATCCAGCGCATGATGACTCGCCTGCAAATGCTCACTCCGGAAAAACTGGCTGAGCTGCAGCAAGTGGCCGACAACAAGGCCAAGGCTGACGCCGACGCCCTGAAAGCCGCGCAGGAATATGAAGACAACACGCCGAAACAGTCGCCTGTTGAAGTCCCTGTCGAGTAAGCCAGACGGGGCGCCCCTGGCGCCCCGTTCGCCCCGCCTATGAAACTTGCCCCCGCCCAACTCGCCAAACACCTGCAAGGTGGCCTTGCGCCTGTGTACATCGTCAGCGGCGATGACCCGTTGCTGTGCCAGGAAGCGGCCGACGCGATCCGCACCGCGGCACGCCAGCAAGGTTTCGATGAACGCCAGGTGTTCAGTGCTGACGCCAGTTTCGACTGGGGCACGCTGCTGCAAGCTGGCGCGAGCATGTCGCTGTTTGCCGAAAAACGCCTGCTGGAACTGCGCCTGCCCTCGGGCAAGCCGGGCGATAAAGGCGCGGCGGCCCTGATGGAATACTGCTCGCGCCCCGCCGAAGACACCGTGCTGCTGGTCAGCCTGCCCAAGCTTGACGGCAGCGCGCAGAAAACCAAGTGGGGTAAGGCCCTGGTTGAAGGTCCACAGACTCAGTTCATCCAGATCTGGCCGGTGGACAGCAACCAGTTGCCGCAGTGGATTCGTCAGCGCCTGTCCCAATCAGGCCTGGCGGCGACACAGGATGCCGTGGAGCTGATCGCCGCTCGGGTCGAGGGCAACCTGCTTGCCGCCGCCCAGGAGATCGAAAAGCTCAAGTTGATGGCTGAAGACGGGCAGATCACCGTCGAAACCGTGCAAGGCGCAGTGGCCGATAGCGCGCGCTTTGATGTGTTCGGCCTGGTGGACGCCATCCTTAACGGCGAGCCCGCCCACGCGTTACGCATGCTTGAAGGCCTGCGCGGCGAAGGGGTGGAACCACCGGTAATTCTCTGGGCCCTGGCCCGTGAGCTGCGCGTGCTCGCGAACATTGCCCTGCAATACAGCCAGGGCACACCGCTGGACAAATGCTTCAGCCAGGCCCGGCCACCGGTGTGGGACAAACGCAAACCCCTGATGAGCAAAGCCCTGCAACGGCACTCGGCGCAACGCTGGGCGCAACTGCTGCTGGAAGCACAGCGCATCGACGCACAAATCAAAGGCCAGGCAGCCGGCTCGCCGTGGATGAGCCTGAGCCGTCTGTCGCTGCTGATGGCCGGCCAGCGCCTGGCGTTGCCTGCCGAATAACCACCTCTGTACCCACACCACAACCCCTGGGGGAGCTGGCTTGCCTGCGATGGCGGTGGGCCAGTTGGCCCATTTGCTCCTGATACAGCTCTGTAGCGCTCAACGGTAACCACGATGCGAAGCGAGCCGCTTTTGATCTTGCTTTTGATCTCAGGCGCCCCGTCAAACCACGCTGGCCGGAATTCGACAGGGATTTGGGGGGTAAACCGGCAGGGATGCCGGTTTAGCCGCCCCGCGCCATGGATGGCGCGTGGCGGCGGCCCCCCAAATCACTGGCGGATTACGGGCACACCGAGCCCAAGCGAGGTGCCGAGTGGTGGGGCGAGAGCGCTTTGGTTACTTTCGCGCTTTTCGAAAGTGACCCGCCGTCAGGCGGAACCCTAAGCGGCCGTTACCGCAGCAATGGATATGTACACAATCCAACTGTGTTGACTGCCAGGCCGCCTTCGCGAGCAAGCCCGCTCCCACATTTGGATCGCGGGGTGTCAGGTAGATAAGCGCAGGCTGTCCGGCCCTATGCCTTGATCAACGCCACAAACGCCGCACACGCAGCGCTGCGATACGCCCCCTTGCGGCTCAACAAGGCCGCAGTGCGCTGCGGCAACGCAGGCTCGATCGCCACGGCACGCAGGCCAGCCTGAGCCTCAGCCAATGCCCGGGGCAGGATGGTTGCCAGGGGCGTGCTGCGTACGATCTCGATAATCGCACTGATGGAATTGGCCTCCATGGCAATCTGCGGTTTAACCCCTTGCCGGTGGCAGTAATCGTCGATGTAGCGGCGGGTAGCGAAGCCTGTGTTCAGCAACACCAGAGGCTGTTCGAGCCACGCCCGTTGATTGCGTTCGGGGTGACTGGCACTGACGACCAGGCTCAGCTCTTCGACAAACAGCGCCTCACAGTCGATCTCCACCCCATGCTCGCCAGTAAACCCGATACCGATATCCAGCAGGTCCTCCCCCAGCGCGGCTTCGATACGGTCTTGGGTCAGTTCCTCGATGCTCAGGGTGATGCCGGGGTACAACGCATTGAACCGTGCCAGCAGCGGGCCGATCAGGTAGGCGGTAAAGGTTGGCGTCATGGCCAGGCGCAAGTGCCCTCGGCGCAGGTCCTGCACGTCGTGTATCGCACGGGTGCCGGCCTGCAGATCCTGCAAGGCCAAGCGCGCATAGCGTACGTACGCCTGCCCCGCGTCGGTCAGGCTGATGCGGCGCCCGGTGCGGTCCAGCAGTGGCGCACCCAGGCTTTCTTCCAGTTGCTTGATCTGCTGCGACAAGGTCGGTTGCGACACGTGCAGCGCCTCGGCAGCCCGCGTGAAGTTGCGATGCTCGGCAACGGCCAGCAAATAACGGATATGACGCAACAGCATGGGCAGCGCTCCAACTATAGGCATAGCTTATAGATAGCATCATAAACCGGTCTTGGACGCTATAGCCGAAAACTTCCATCCTTGCCCCATCAGCGACGCAAGGAGAACCACCATGCAACATCTCATCGACGGCTTTCGCAAATTCCAACGTGAAGCCTTTACCCCTCGCAGTGACTTGTTCAAACACCTGGCGACCACGCAAAACCCCGGCACCTTGTTCGTGTCCTGCTCTGACAGCCGCGTAGTCCCTGAGCTGTTGACCCAGCAGGAACCCGGCGACCTGTTCGTCATCCGCAATGCCGGCAACATCGTGCCGTCCTACGGCCCGGAGCCGGGAGGCGTGTCGGCCACGGTCGAATATGCCGTAGCGGTGCTGGGCGTGAGCGACATTGTGATTTGCGGGCATTCAGACTGCGGCGCGATGACTGCGATTTCCACCTGCAAATGCCTGGACCACCTGCCCGCCGTGGCCAACTGGTTGCGCCATGCCGAGTCGGCCAAGGTGATCAATGCCGCCCGTACGCATGCCTCGGACGCTGCACGCCTGGATTCGTTGGTGCGCGAAAACGTGGTCGCCCAACTGGCTAATCTCAAGACTCACCCTTCGGTCGCCCTGGCGCTGGAACAAGGCCGGATGAACCTGCATGGCTGGGTGTACGACATCGAAACCGGCGGCATTGACGCTTTGGACGGGCACACCGGGCGCTTCGTCTCCCTGCTCGACCATCCCAGCACCCGCGCCCACGCCGCCTGAAACTTATTCAACCCAAGAGGACGTCACCATGTTGCAATCTCAATTCGCTCAAACCCCACGCCTGGCCCTGGCCGACACCGTTATCGACCTCAAGGCACGCAAAAACCTGTCGTGGCAGGCCCTCACCGACGGCACCGGGCTGAGCCTGGCATTCGTCACCGCCGCCCTGCTCGGCCAGCACCCGCTGCCCAAGGAAGCGGCCGACATCGTGTGCGGCAAACTCGGCCTTGACGAGGACGCCAGCCGCCTGCTGCAAAGCGTCCCACTGCGCGGCAGCTTCCCGAGCGGTGTGCCGACCGACCCAACCATGTACCGTTTCTATGAAATGCTGCAAGTCTACGGCTCTACCTTGAAGGCCCTGGTGCATGAGCAATTCGGCGACGGCATCATCAGCGCCATCAACTTCAAACTGGACATCAAGAAAGTCGAAGACCCGGACGGCGGCTCCCGTGCGGTCATCACCCTGGACGGCAAATACCTGCCGACCAAACCCTTCTGATTTGCCGCCAACCGTCTACGCTCTTGGCACACCATCAAGAACGAGGGACGGGTAAATGAAGAGACTGCTCCGATTCACCTGGCTGCTGCTGTTGTGTTGCAGCCAGGTGCATGCCGCCACGGCACAGGAAGCGGATGCCCAAGCCGCCAAGGCCCTGCTGGAAAAGGCCTTGGCGTACTACCACAAGCAAGGTGACAAGGCGTTCGCCGCCTTCAGCCGTCAGGGCGAGTTCATCGACCAGGACCGCTATGTGTTTGTGGTCGATACAAAAGGCGTGCTGCTGGCCAGTGGCGGGCCCTCCTCCGCGCTGATCGGTCGCGATGTGTCCGAGGTACTCGGACCGGATTTGCGCCAATCCTTCAAGGACGCACTCAAAGTGCCCGAAGGCCAGGGTATCCAGCAGGCTGACTACCGCTGGCAGAACTGGAATGACGGCAAGGTCGAACATAAACACGTGTTTTATCAACGCGTGGGCGAACGCATCCTGGCGGTCGGTTATTACTTGCCGCGCGCCACACCGGAACAGGCACGGGCGCTGCGCAACAAGGCGGTGGAGGCGTTGGTCAAGGATGAAGCCGGCACGCTCAAGGCGATCAACTCCTTGCAAGGCGGCTTCCTGCAAGATGATCTCTACGTATTCGTGGTGGACCTGAACACTCGGCGCTACGTCGCCCACGGCACCAACCTGCGCCTGATCAACACCGATTTCGCCAAGATCAAGGACCCGGATGGCAAACCGGTGGGTGTGCCGATCCTCAAGATGATGGCCGAACAGGACCAGGGCGAATACAAATACCGCTGGAAAAACCCGGTGACGGGCAAGGTCGAGAACAAGCATGCGTATGTGCGCAAGAGCGGGCATTTCATGGTAGCGGTGGGGTATTACAGCCCCTGATCCTGATCATTCCCACGCTCTGCGTGGGAACGCCGCCTGGGACGCTCCGCGTCCGCTTATCTAACTTTGTCTTCACGGCCACGCAGTACCCGATTCGGCATCGCTATCGCAGCCGCCAACCCCAGCAGCGACACCGCCGCACTCACCATCAGCAAATGCCGGAACGTCACCGCCAGCTCCGCGCGCAACGCATCTTGCGCCGGGCCGGGTGCGGCGTTGAGGCCGTCGAGCAGCACGTTGCCGGAACTGCCTTCGGCCACCAGTGCGCCGCTTGCCAGATGGGCGAAACTGGAATCGTGTAACAGCGCCAGCAGCAACGCCGACATGCAGGCCACGCCCACTGCGCCGCCCAGGGAGCGAAACAGGTTGGTGGTGCTGGTGGCCACACCAATATCCCGTTGCTCCACCGAATTCTGTGTGCCCACCAGCGAGGTTGGAAATTGCATGCCTGAGGCGATGCCGCTCAACAGCATGAAGATCGCGGTGAACGCCACCGCCTGGGGCGCGCTGTAGGCCATGCCGAGGATCGCCAGGGGGCTTAACAACGCACCACTGAGGATCATCGGTTTGTAGCGGCCGGTCACCGAGGTCATGCGCCCGGCGAAATACGCGCCCATCGGCAAGCCCATCGCCAAGGGCAGCAAGTGCAGGGCCGCGCTGTCGGCACCGGCGCCGGTTACGGTCTGGTAGCGCAGGGGCATCAGCACCGTCAGGGAAATCGCCTGGAAGCTGGTGATGAAAATCGTGCACCAGCACAACACCGCGCTGCGGTTGGCAAACAAGTGCATCGGCAGCAGCGGTTCGCGCGCGCGGCGTTCGTGCCACACAAACGCGCTCAAGGCCAGCAGGGCGCAGGCCAGCAACCCCAGCACTTGATCGTCACGCCATGAATGGCCCTGGCCGATTTCGGTGATGCCCAGCAACAAGGCGGTGAGGCCGATGATCATCAGCACCGTGCCGAGGTAATCGATGATCGGCTTGCGCTGCGGCACCGGCAGCCCCACCAGGGTGCGATGGGCCACATACCAGGCACCGGCACCCAGCGGCAGGTTGATCAAAAACACCCAGCGCCACGACAGGTACTCGGTCATATAACCGCCCAGCACCGGCCCGGCCACGCTGGCCACCGCGTACATGCTGCTGAAATACCCCTGATAACGTCCCCGTTCGCGGGGAGGAATAATGTCGCCAATGATCGCCTGGCTCACCGAGACCATCCCGCCAGCGCCGATACCCTGCAGCACCCGCGCCAGCACCAGCTGCTCCATGCTTTGCGCCAGGCCGCAGAACAGCGACGCCAGGGTGAACACGCCCATGCCGATCAGCATCATGGGCCGGCGCCCATACAGGTCGCCCAGCTTGCCGTAGATCGGCACCGCCACGGTCATCGCCACCATGTAGCCGGAGATCACCCAGGCCAGCAGGTTGACGTCATGGAACTGCGCAGAAATGGCCGGCATGGACACGGCGACAATGGTCTGGTCCAGGGCCCCCAAGAAGATCGCCATCATCAGCGCGACCAGGATACTGCGCACGGCGGGAACGGTTGGAGCGGGCTGATTGAGGTGAGTCACGGCAGAACCTTCGAGCAGGGCCCACAGGCAACGGTCACCGGTGGGAATGCTCGATACGATAGCAGGCTATTCGATAGGCTCGTAAGGAAGGCCGACGTAATTTTCTGCGATGGTTTTGCGCCCGGCCTCGGAGTGAACGAAATAGTCCAGTTCGCTTTCGGCGATGCGCTGGCTGAAGGCGTCCGCCTGTGGGAATTGATGCAGCATCGAGGTCATCCACCAGGAAAACCGTTCGGCTTTCCACACCCGGCGCAGGCAGATTGCCGAGTACTTTTGCAGCAGGTCCAGGCGCCCTTCGCGGTACACCTTGAGCAAGATGCGGAACAAGGTGCTCACATCACTGGCCGCCAAGTTCAAACCCTTGGCGCCGGTGGGCGGCACAATGTGCGCGGCATCGCCGAGCAGGAACAGACGCCCGTACTGCATCGGTTCCACCACAAAGCTGCGCAGCGGCGCGATGCTTTTTTCGATCGAGGGCCCGGTCACCAACTGCTCGGCCAAGGAGTTGGGCAGGCGGCTTTTGAGTTCATCCCAAAAGCGTTCATCCGCCCAGTCTTCCAGCTTCTCTTCGACCGGCACTTGCAGGTAGTAGCGGCTGCGGGTCGGCGACCGCATGCTGCACAGCGCAAAACCCCGCGTATGTTTGGCGTACACCAATTCAGCGTGTACCGGCGGCGTGTCAGCCAGCACACCCAGCCAGCCGAAGGGGTAGACCCGCTCGAACACCTTCAGCGCTTGCGCCGGTATCGACTGGCGGGCCACACCATGGAAACCGTCGCAGCCGGCAATGTAGTCGCACTCCAGGCGATAGGCTTGGCCTTCATGCTCGAAGGTCAGCCACGGCTGTTCACTTTTCAGGTCATGGGGTTGAACATTGGAGGCTTCGTACAGGGTGATGGCACCGGCGGCTGCGCGGGCGGCCATCAGGTCGCGGGTGACCTCGGTCTGGCCGTAGATCATCACCGACTGGCCGCCGGTCAAGGCCTTGAGGTCGATGGAGGTGAGTTGGCCATTGAGGGCAATGTCAAACCCGTCGTGCACCAAACCCTCGGCGTCCATGCGCTGGCTGACCCCGGCTTCGCGCAGCAGGTCGACCATGCCCTGTTCTAACACACCGGCGCGGATACGGCCTTGCACGTACTCGGCGCTCTGGCGCTCTAGAACAAGGGTTTGGATACCAGCGTTGTGCAACAACTGGCCGAGCAGCAATCCGGAAGGACCGGCGCCAATAATGGCGACTTGAGTTTTAAGGGTTTTCATTATTTTTATGGCCTTCAAGCTTCACGCGAACGTATGGAGTGAAAGAGTTGTCATTGCTCTTGTGGCTGACATTTTTCACTTGAGCGAGCCGCATAAGAAGGTGAAAACTGCGTCAAAACCTGTGCTTTTCGCCAATCGGGGCGATTACCGAACCCTTATCCTGAGTATCGGATTGAAACCATGACCAAAACCGCGATTCCGGTCTTCAAGCTTTACGGGGAAAGCCAGCAGTGGCCGACTCCCGATTTGTTGCACTGCGAAACCATTTCCCGGCGCAGTCGGGAATACCAGTGGGAAATCCAGCCCCACCGGCACGCGGACCTGTGCCAGTTGCTGTATGTGCACAAAGGCCAGGCACAACTGGAAATCGAAGGCCAGCGCACCACGCTCAACGAGTCGAGCCTGCAAGTGCTGCCACCGCTGTGCGTGCATGGTTTTCGTTTTTCCGAGGATGTGGAGGGGTTCGTGGTGACGCTTTCGGCGCCGCTGGTCAGCCACTTGCAGGCGCAACTGGGCTCTACCGTCGATGGCCTGCACACCCTGGGCAGTTACCCGGCGGGCAAGGACAGCGATTACTTGAACAGCCTGTTCATGCGTTTGCAGGACGAATACGCCGATGACCAACCGGCACGGGACATGATGCTGCACGCCCTGGTCAGCGTGTTGCTGGTATGGGTCAGCCGCCAGGCGATCCAACGTCGCCATCCACGCGCACCGCGGGGGCGTGAATACTTTCGGCGGTTTACGCAACTGGTCGAACAGCATTACCGCGAACACCCCAAGATTGAAGACCTGGCCCACAAGCTGGGCATCTCGGTCTCACACTTGAACGGGACATGTCGGGAGTTGGGTGGGCAGCCGGCGTTGCAGATCATGCATGACCGCCAGTTGCTGGAAGCCAAGCGCCTGCTGACCTACACCAGCATGACCATCAACGAAATGTCCGAGGTGCTGGGGTTTTCCGACCCGACCAACTTCTCACGGCTGTTTCGCCGCAGGGTCGGGTTTTCACCCAAGGCGTTTCGTGAACAACTGAAGGCCGAGCAGCCTACCTGAGTGCACTGAAACTGCCGGTGCGCGGAACGCATTGGTCCTGATGACAACTGATGGCGAACGCCGCCGGCTGCATGCGTGTTTGCTCGACGCGATAGGCGGCAGTCCCATACAGCGCTGTCGCCAATGCGCAGAGGGTGAAAATTGTCAGGTACTTTCTGGTTTTGATGCTCATGGCACAGACCTCTGAACGGATCTACAGGGTGCTGTTTAAAGCATAGGTCAACTTGCCATGATGCGATGCCATTCAGCGCGCTTATTTCAGCTCACAGCCCGACGTCCCAGACAGGCTCCTCGGGGAAGCGCAGCACCAGGAAATCCAGGAGGCTGCGCAGCGCCGAGGGCATGTGTTTGCGTGAGGCGTACACTGCATAGATATTCATCTGGCGTGGCTCGGCGTGCGGCAGCAAGCGTACCAATTCTCCACTGCGGATCAGTTCACCGGCTTGGTAACTGGGCAGCATCGCCACCCCTGCCCCGGCCAGCGTCACGCGCATTAACGTGCTGGCCTCGTTGGCGGTGATATTGCCGTGGACCGGTACCGACACGTGTTCGCCATTTTCTTCGAAATGCCACAGGCTCTTGCCGAAGTAAGAGTGGGTCAGGCAGTTGTGCCGGGCCAGGTCTTCGACTTTCTGCGGCGCCGGATGCTCGTGCAGATAAGCCGGTGTGGCGCACACCACCGAGCGGCATACGGTCAGGCGCCGGGCGATCAGGTTGGGGTCCAGATCGTTGCTGGTGCGGATCGCCAGGTCAATGCGCTCGTCCACCAGGTTCACCGTGCGATCAAGCATCTGCAAATCCACCGTCACCAGGGGGTAAAGCTTGACGTATTCGGCAATCGCCGCGCCCAGCTGCGCCTGGCCGAACGAGGTGCTCACGCTCAGGCGCAACAGGCCTCGGGGCGCGTCGTCGGGCTCGCTGACGGCGGCCTGCATATCCCCGCACAAATCCAACAATTGCCGGCAACGCGGTAGCGTTTCCCCCCCGGCGGCGGTGAGGCTGAGCTTGCGCGTGGTGCGGTGCAGCAGACGTGCGCCCACCCAGTCTTCCAGCTCGGCCAGGTAGCGCGAGACCACCGGGCGCGACAGGTCAAGGTGATCGGCAGCGGCGGATTGGCTGCCCAGGTCCACCACGGTGACAAACACGCGCATTGCTTGAAGACGATCCATGATTTGCCCGCTTTCAGAAACAAACTATGTCCAAGCATCGCATTTTTTGTCGCGTTTTATGCAACTAAGCTCTGTGCATCCCTTACCGATGGCAGGAGCTGCCCGATGTTCTCGACCTTCAAACGCTTGACCCTGGCTACCGCCGCCCTGGCCTTCGCTGCCCACGCAGCGGCGACAGAGCTGAAACTGGACGTGTACAACCCAGGCGAAGCCGCGATCTTCCCGGTCAGCTCGGTGCTGGTGAGCGGCGAGAAAGACGCGATCCTGGTGGATGCGCAATTCGGCAAAGGCCAAGCCGAGCAACTGGTGCAGAAGATCCGCGCCAGCGGCAAGCACCTGACCACCATCTACATCAGCCATGGCGACCCGGACTACTACTTCGGCCTCGACACCCTGACCGCCGCTTTCCCCGACGCCAAGGTGCTGGCGCCGCAGCCGGTGGTCGACCATATCAACGCCACCGTCGCCGACAAGCTGGCCTTCTGGGGCCCGAAAATGGGCGCCGACAAACCGGCCAAGACCCTTGTGCCGCAAGTGCTTAAAGGCCACAGCCTGACCCTGGAAGGGCAACAGCTTGAAGTGGTGGGCCTCGACGGCCCGCAGCCCGATCGCAGCTTTGTGTGGATCCCGTCGATCAAGGCCGTGGTCGGTGGCGTGGTGGTCGCTGAAAATATCCACGTCTGGATGGCCGATACCCAGAGCGCGCAATCCCATAAAGACTGGTTGGCTACGCTCAAGCGCATTGAAGACCTGAAGCCGAACACCGTGGTGCCGGGCCATTACCTGGGCAAGCCGTCGCTGGCCTCGGTCACCTTCACCGCCGATTACATCAAGGCCTTCGACCTCGAAACCGCCAAGGCCAAGGATTCCGCCGCCCTGATTGCGGCCATGAAAAAACGTTACCCCACCCTTGCTGACGAAAGCTCGCTGGAGCTGAGCGCCAAAGTCGCCAAGGGCGAAATGAAGTGGTAATTGGCTTTAAACCTTAACCCTGTTGGAGAACATCATGAGCAAGATCGCAATCATTGGTGCCACCGGCCGTGCCGGTAGCCAACTGCTGGAAGAAGCGCTGCGTCGCGGGCATACCGTGACCGCCATCGCCCGCAATACCGACAAGCTGGCTGTGCGCCCTGGCGTTACGGTCAAACAGGCTGATGCCCTGGATGCCGAGGCCTTGCAACAGGCCATCAGCGGCAGCGACGTGGTGATCAGCGCCGCGCACTTCTCCACCCTCCCCGCCAGCGCCGTAATCGGCCCGGTGAAAAAGGCTGGTGTGAAACGTTTGTTGGTGGTCGGCGGCGCAGGTTCGCTGCTGTTACCCGGTGGCGGGCGCGTGATCGACAGCGAAGGCTTCCCGGCTGAATATAAAGCTGAAGCCAGTGCCGGAGCTGACTTCCTGGAAACGCTGCGCCAGGAAAAAGAACTGGACTGGACCTTCCTGTCGCCATCGGCCCTGTTCGACGGCACCGAGCGCACCGGCAAATTCCGCCTGGGCAAGGACGATCTGCTGGTGAGCAGTGACGGCACTAGCTCGATCAGTTTTGCCGACTTCGCCATCGCCATGCTGGATGAAGTGGAAAACCCGAAGCACCCGCGCCAGCGCTTCACCGTCGGCTACTGACCCAACGCTGGCTTGCCTTTTTTGTAGGAGCGAGCTTGCTCGCGAAAAACTCACAGGCGCCGCGTTCATTCAGGAAGTAGGCGTTATCATTGACGTTTTTCGCGAGCAAGCTCGCTCCTACCTAGGGCGATGTACGGGCAAGCCAGCTCACGCACTGGCTTCCCTGACCAACCAATCCATCAGCTCGACCAACCCAACCGACGGTTCCTTCCCCGGCGGATACACCAAGTAATACCCCATCCCCGTCGACACCCGCAGCTCAAACGGCATCGCCAACCGCCCCGCCTTGAGATCCTCGCCAATCAGCGCACTGTCGCCCATCGCCACCCCAGTGCCCTGGGACGCCACGGTCATTGCCAAGTCCAGGGTTTCAAAGTGATGCCGTTGGATGGGATCGCTCAAGCAGGTATTGGCAGCCTTGAGCCACAGCGTCCAATCGCGCTCGTCTCGGGTCGGGTGCAACAGGACGTGATGCTGCAAATCCTGCGGTGTACGCAAAGTGCCCAGCAACCCAGGCACGCAGACCGGCGTAAGGCGCTCGTCGAACAGATGCCGCGCCTCGGCCGGCTGCTCGGCGATGGGCCCGTAGATCACCGCCGCGTCAAACGGCTCACGACGAAAGTCCACGTTATAGGCCACCGTCGTGGTGAGCTCCACCGGCACATCCTGGCGCTCTTTTTGCCATTGCAACAAGCGCGGTAACAACCAGCGCATCACGCAGGTGGACGCTTTGAGCTGCAAGGTTCGGCGCCGGTCACCGACGTGCTCCACCGCGTCAGCGAGCAAGCCAAACACTTGCTGCGCGCACATCAGCCATTGGCGTCCCTCTTCGGTCAAGCTCAAGCCCCGCGCCTGGCGTTGGAACAAGGCGTAGCCCAACTGGCTTTCCAGCCCGGCAACCTGCCGGCTCACCGCACCCTGGGTAATGTGCAATTGCTCGGCGGCACGGGTGAAGTTGCAGCACTGGGCCGTGACCCAGAAGGTGTGCAGCGCGGGTAACGGTGGGAGGCGTTTCATTGGGGCCAGCCATGACGTGAGGACATGGCGAGTATGACGTTTTATCGATTGTTGCCGCCACCGGCCAACCGCTCCAATAGCGCTTCGAATCCCTCACAAGAGCGACCTGTATGGCGACCTGCGGCGAAGTATTGGTGCACCTCCTGGAACGCTACGGCGTGGACCACGTATTCGGCATTCCCGGCGTACACACCGTGGAGCTGTACCGGGGCTTGGCGCGCTCCAGCATCCGGCATGTCACCCCGCGCCACGAACAGGGCGCCGGCTTCATGGCCGACGGCTATGCGCGTACCCGCGGCAAGCCGGGGGTGTGCTTTATCATCACCGGCCCTGGGATGACCAATATCACCACAGCCATGGGCCAGGCCTATGCCGACTCGATCCCGATGCTGGTGATTTCCCGCGTGCAGTCACGCAGCCAACTGGGCGGCGGGCGCGGCAAGTTGCATGAGCTGCCGAACCAGAGCGCGCTGGTGGCTGGTGTGGCGGCGTTCTCCCACACCTTGATGTCGGCGGCGGAACTGCCAAGTGTGCTGGCGCGGGCGTTTGCGGTGTTCCAGGCCGGTCGGCCGCGCCCGGTGCATATCGAGATTCCCCTGGATGTACTGGTGGAAAATGCCGACGCGTTGCTGGGCAGCACGCCTGTCAGCGTCGCCCGCGCTGGCGCAGCACCGGCGGCCGTGCAGCAGATGAGCCAGAGGCTGGCTGCCGCCAAGCGCCCGCTGATCCTGGCCGGTGGCGGCGCCATTGACGCAGCCGCCGAACTGACCCGTCTCGCAGAAGCCCTCGGCGCGCCCGTGGCCCTCACCATTAACGCTAAGGGCATGTTGCCCGCCGCGCATCCGCTGCTGATCGGCTCCACGCAAACCTTGCTCGCCACCCGTGCCTTGGTGGCTGAAGCCGACGTGGTGCTGGCCATCGGCACGGAATTGGCCGAAACCGACTACGACATCACCTTCGCCGGCGGCTTCGACATTCCCGGTGCGCTGCTGCGCGTTGATATCGACCCGGACCAGAACGTGCGCAACTACCCGCCTCAAGTTGCGCTAGTGGCCGACGCACGCATCGCCGCCCAGGCGCTGCTCACCGAAGTGAACCGCCAGCCATTGGCGCCTCGCTCGCCCGATTGGGGCACCGCACGCGTCGCCCGTTTGTGGGCCGAGCTGGAACCTGCATGGGACGCTGCGACGCGCGCGCAAACCCGGTTTCTCAACGTTGTTCTGGAGGAACTGCCCGGCGTGGTGTTCGTGGGCGACTCCACTCAACCGGTGTACAGCGGCAACCTGACCCTGAACCTCAACCACCCACGCCGCTGGTTCAACGCCTCCACCGGGTACGGCACCCTGGGTTATGCCCTGCCCGCCGCCATTGGCGCCTGGCTCGGGCGCGGCGATGGCCAACCGGTGGTGTGCCTGATCGGCGACGGCGGGCTGCAATTCACCCTGCCGGAACTGTCCAGCGCGGTGGAGGCGCGTACACCGGTGATCGTGCTGTTGTGGAATAACCAGGGTTATGAAGAGATCAAGAAGTACATGGTCAACCGTGACATCGAGCCGGTGGGTGTGGACATCTACACACCGGACTTTATCGGTGTGGCCAAGGCTCTGGGCTGCGCGGCGCAAAGCGTCCATGGCATTGAAGCATTGCGCACTGCTTTACGTGCTGCCGCCGATCGTCAGGGGCCGACGCTGCTTGAAATCGACCAGGGGCGGTGGGAGTTGCCGAGTCTGTAATCCCGGCCTGACAGTCAACCCATATCTTCCCGACGCCCCGCGATCAAATTGTGGGAGCGGGCTTGCTCGCGAAGGCGGCCTGATAGCCGACGCCCACTGCGCGCTTACCTCACCACTCGGCATCCGCATTTTTTCAATAGCCCCTGCGACTTTCTCATTTGCCCCGCTACACGCTGCATGGCCTGATTCGCCCTTGTTCATTCAAGGCAAGCCCATGGAAAACGTTCAGGCAAAATCCACCACCGCCGTATGGCTGACGGTCAGCGTGGTGCTCGTCGCCCTCAACTTGCGCCCCTCGATGGCAGCCGTGGGGCCGCTGCTGGCGTCAATTCGCGCGGATGTGCCGCTGAGTTTCAGCAGCGCGGCCTTACTGACCATGTTGCCAGTCATGGCCATGGGCCTGGCGATGTTCCTTGGCATGGGCCTGGCCAAGCGCGTGGGCGAGCATCGCAGCATTGTGGTGTCGCTGCTGGTGATTGGGCTGGCGACCGTGTCGCGGCTGTTCCTGGATTCGGCGCTGGAGTTGATCGTGAGTGCCATTGCGGCGGGTGTCGGCATTGCGCTGATCCAGGCATTGATGCCGGCGCTGATCAAGTCGCGGTTCAGCGCCAACGTCTCGTTGTTCATGGGCCTGTATGTCACTGCGATCATGGGCGGCGCGGCATTGGCTGCTTCGTTCTCGCCGTGGGTGCAAGCCCACACCGGTAGTTGGCGTATCGGCCTGGCGATTTGGGCGATGCTGGCGTTGTTGGCCCTGATGTTCTGGTATGCGCAGCGTTCGGCCCTGCCGCCCTTGCCTCAAGCCGGTTCTGGCCCCCAGGAGGCATTTTTCAGCAACCGCCGCGCCTGGTTGCTCGCGATCTTTTTTGGCCTCGGCACAGCGTCCTACACCTGTGTGCTGGCGTGGCTGGCGCCGTACTACGTCGAGCAGGGCTGGAGTGAACAGAATGCCGGCTTGCTGCTCGGCTTCTTGACCGCCATGGAAGTGATCTCCGGCCTGGTCACTCCGGCCATTGCCAACCGCCGCCAGGATAAACGCGGGGTGGTGGCGGTGCTGCTGGTGCTGATCATCCTGGGGTTCTACGGCCTCATTCTCAGCCCGCAACGCTGGAGCCTGTTGTGGCCCTGCCTGCTCGGCCTGGGCATTGGCGGCCTGTTCCCGATGAGCCTGATCCTGTCCCTGGACCACCTCGACAACCCACGTCGCGCCGGTGGCCTTACCGCATTTGTGCAGGGCATCGGTTATCTGATCGCCGGCCTATCGCCGCTGATCGCCGGCATGATCCGCGACCAGTTGGGCAGCTTCGAATGGGCCTGGTGGTCATTGATGGCCGTGAGCGGGCTGATGCTATTGATCGTGATGCGTTTCAACCCGGCGCATTACGCACGGCATATCCGCTGACGTCGTATTACAAACATTTTTTGTCCCACACGAAACATAGAAGGGTCCTACAGAGCTTTCTATTGGTACGGGCGTTCCGTTAACATTTTGCTCAGTCTTGTACTGAGTTCGGTACAAAGGGTTTACGGACGAAACCGATGCTAAACAGTAACTTGCTCAGAAAGCTCGATATGCAGGATTTGATGGTGTTTATCGCCGTCTACGACCAGAGCAGCGTTACCGAGGTGTCCGAAACGCTGTTCGTCAGCCAGTCCACTGTGAGCTACAGCCTGAAGAAGCTGCGCACCAGCTTTGAAGATGAGCTGTTTATCAACACCCGCGCGGGCATGCGCCCTACGTACAAGGCCACCACCATGTACGAGCATGTGCAGAAGATTCTGGAAAGCATCAACCTGTGTCATGCCGGTGGCCAAGCGTTCGACCCGACCCAACAGGCGGTGACCTTCAATGTGTGCGCGCCAGAATATTTCGAACAGTTGATCCTGCCGCGCCTGCTCAAGCGCTTCGACCATGCCGACCTGCCGGTGATCGTCAATGTGCAGAAGCTGGAAACCGAGATCCCCGCCGACGACCTGCGTGAAGGTCGGCTGGACCTGGTGATATGCTTCGGCCCGCACTTTCACCGCGCCCATAAAGACTTCAAGACCCAGATGCTGTTGGAGGACGACTTGGTCTGCGTATGCGACCAACGCTCGGCGCCCAGGGAACAGGCGTTCAGCCTGCAATCCTTTGTTGAGCGGCGCCACGTATTCCCAACGCCTTGGACCTCCGACACCAACATGATCGACGGCTGGCTCGCCCGCCAGGCCCGCAAGCGCCAGGTGATCGCGCGGGCCAACAGCTACAGCGCGGCATTGAAGATGATTGCCGGCACCGACTTCATCGTCACCCTGCCCCGCCGCGTGCAAAAATTGCTGGCACCGGCGCCGGCATTCGGCGTTTGCGAAGCCCCCAACGGGTTGCCGGGATTCACCCTGGATATGCAGTGGAACGAAACCAGTGGGCAGGACAGCGCCAATACCTGGTTTCGGGAACAAGTGGTGAAGGTGTGTGCGGATCAGGGTTTGTTATAGGAACGCGCCTGATCAAGCTCTCCACACCCTAATCAGATAGCCAGTGATGTTCGGCGCTTAGTGACAGCCTGCGACGCGTCATCCCGAGCGACAGGGTAATCGGTATGGCAGGCGGCTATCACTTTGACCATCCAGGCCAGAAACTGCTTTACGGCACCTGAACGCTCACGCCCCGGCACGCACACGGCTGAAAACTGCGCGCCCGGAATCTTGATGTCGGGTCTGTAAGGAATCAGCAATCCATTCGCAACATAGTCTGCTGCCAAGACCGTGCTCGCCAGCGTCAAGCCATGCCCCGCAATAGCGGCCTGGAGCGCAAAATGCTCATCGTTGTATTCACGATAGACCGCGTTTGATAGCCAACTCTCATGATTCGCAGCCGCGCACCAGGACGCCCAACTAATTGAAGCGGGCGATGCCGTAGCCCAACGTATATTTATAAGTTTCAACGAAGCTTCAGCTTCTTCTTGCTTCCAATGGGCGTGGGAGAAAACACCAAACTGTTCGCGCATAAGCGCGTGGCTGTACAAGTCTGGAAAATCGCGAAACCCACAACGAATAGCTAAATCAACAGATGAGTCACGAAACAAATCCACCACTTCATTACTGGTTTCAACACTGACATGAATATCTGGATGTTCACTATAAAATTTCGCCAGCCGAGGAATCAACCATAAAGACGCAAATGCCGGCGTGGTAGAAACTCGGAGTGTGTTGGAGTCGGCGGGTGGCTTAAGCGACGACATACTACTGCTTATATCCAAAAAAGAAAGATGCACCTTTGAATATAGCCTCTCACCGTTCGCAGTGAGTTGAACACCATGAGGAGTGCGTACAAAAAGCATACTGCCCAATAAGTTTTCAAGTGTTTTTATTTGTTGTGATACTGCCGCCGGGGTGACAAACAACTCCGCGGAGGCTGCTTTAAACCCACCGAGTCTTGCGGCAGATTCAAATGCACGAATGGCTGTCAACGGCAATTTTGCGAACATTAATCAATCCCCCTTCCATGGTAAAAAAACTAAGCCAGGCTTACTTTATCTGATTTGCCTTCGCTTTCATAGAAGTGAATTCTAGGCTACGCCACCTAGCCTGTAACAGGAGGCGCGCCGATCGAGAATGTCGAGTGCTTACTGCCAGCGCTTGCGAGCTGACGGAATTCCTTAGTCTAAATAAATGACACTGGCCTATATACGGTCTATCCCTGAGTGCACTTCAGTATTCATGGAGTAGGTCTCGTTGCGCCTTTTTTAGAGCAAATGGTGCATCCATGGAAAAGAACATACCTATCATTGACGTCGGTAGTTTGACGCAGGGCGCAGAGATATCACCACGCCTAGTCAAGGAGATCGACAACGCGTGCAGGGAGGTCGGATTCTTCACCGTCGTCAATCACGGTGTAGATGACACGCTTATTTCAACTGTTTTCTCTCAAATACAATCGTTTTTCGACCTGCCTGTTCAGGCCAAGGAGAAAATCGAAATTCATAAATCTCCCTATATGCGTGGCTACTTCAGCGAAGGCGCTGATAAGTCGGATGGCATATTGGGCGATGTCAAAGAGGGTTTTGACATGGCAGCGGACTTGTCGCTTGACGACGAGTTCGTAAAAGCCAAATTACCTTTTTACGGCCCCAATGTATGGCCAGAGGAATTGCCCGACTTCAAGCTTGCGATGACGGAATATCACTCGCAAATGCTCATATTCGGAAAAAAACTGCTAAACGTGTTTGCCCTTGCGCTCAATATGCCGATCGATTACTTCGATGATAAATTCAAGAAGCCGATGGCCCAATTGAGAGTCCTGCGTTATCCCTCCACTCAATATACACAGGGAGCGCCGATGGGTGCTGGAGAGCACACAGACTTCGGCTGGATAACCATGATCTCGGAAAGTGACACCGGGGGGCTGGAGGTACAGAGTGCTAACGGCACCTGGATCAAAGTCAAACCCATCCCAAATGCCTTTGTCGTCAATGTCGGGGATCTAATGTCTCGCTGGACGAATGACCGTTACAAAGCAACGCTGCATCGAGTGATAAATACCTCTGGCCAATTACGCCACTCGGCGGCGTTCTTTATGGATCCAGACTACACCGCCAAAGTGGAGTGCCTGCCCAGCTGTTGCGCAGAGGGCAGTCCTGCGAAATACAGAGCGATCATCGCGGGTGAGTACATGGACAAGAGGTTCCTGGAAACCACCACATTTCGTGAACTTGAACCCAACTAGTAGGAGTATTGAACGTGCTAGGTAAAGAATACACATTCTATCTATCAGCGATCGTAGCGATACTGGGCACCGTGGGCTATCACATGCTCATGAAGAAAATACCGTCTACGATCAACCCCTTGGTTTCAATTGTCAGTATCTATGTGGCGATCGTCATCCTGTCCACATTGATGTTGCCGTTTTTTTTGGGCAGTGGAACGTTACTCGCGGGCTTGAAGCAAATGACCTGGCTTCAGGGAGGCATCGCGTTTTGCATCTTGATGATGGAAATCGGCTTCTTGATGATGTATCGCAGTGGATGGGACCTCAGCACGGGCAATATCGTTACCGGCGCCATTATCAATATTGCGCTCGGCTTCATCGGGGTATTTCTGCTTAAAGAAGGACTCTCCTATTTAAACATTGCCGGTGTTTTATTGTGCATCGTCGGCGTGATACTGATCGGCTACAAATCCAGTAGCGGCGATCAACCCTCGGGCGCGGATACTCACGCTGCAGTCTCGCTAGTGCCGCCTTCACTGGCACCAGAAGCAACAGCAAAAGAACCCTAGCCACCCGTACACCTGCACTACATCTTTGGCATTGTGTGCGTACTCATATTCGAGCCCCGCCGTTAATTCCACATGCGCACGGAAGGGATTACGCCTGTCCAGGCATGATCCGTTGTTCAATGCCAGTCCCCCAACCAGCTCAATAAGCGTTTCGGTGAATTTTGCTCTTGAAGGTGATGAGATGTCTTTACTGTATGCTGATAATTATCTGCGCGCCATCAAAGACGCCAACGTGAAAACCCTGCTTATTTCAATAGCGAAAGAGCGAAAATTATTGCCATCAGTGATTGTACTAAGTGTGATAGCAACCTTCACTGTATGGGGCATATTCCTGGCGTATACTCAACAGATCGTTGCGGCACTCGGTGCGATTATCTTAATTGCCCTTGCGAAGATCTGGTCCTGGTACCTGAGCCACGATTGCGCGCACAATTCTGTTTTCAAGTCGAAGAAAGTCAATGCTGTCGTCGGAGAGTTGCTGTCTTTCCTTAACGGCCTCTCTTTCTTTTCATTTGAAGCCTATAGAAAAGATCATGTTCGCCATCATGCCGAAAAAATTGACATTGGTGGGTTCGATAGTGGTCACTTTGCTGTCGCTCATCCAAGGCTATTTAGTGCGATCATTGTTGCAGAAAAAATATACCTTCCCGCCTTCTACTATTTGATCAAGCTTACCAATATTTACGCTGTGATATTTAGTGGCAGCAGGCGCGAGGTTGCAAGGGGTATTGGAAGCCTGTGCATTTACGTTGTAGCCTTCGCTACGTTTGCCCGGTTCTCCCTGATGCTTGTGCTGGTATGGCAAGCCTCCTCCTTCCTGAGGATACACATCGTACGATTCGTCGACTGTTTCCAGCATTCTTTCCAGCAGGTGTATACCGAGGGAGAAAAGCTAACCCATGGAAAACACTACGAAATCCAAAATACCTTCTCCGTACCGGTGGCAAGAAAGTTTACCTTCCTCAATCTGATTATTTTGAATTTTGGTTACCACGCGGCCCACCACTGCTTTCCAACGTGCCCTTGGTATATGTTGCCACACCTTGAAGCTGCAATAATAAAACAGTTGAGGCTTTACGGAGTATCTGACACAAGAGAAGAAAGCACGCCATTCTTCAACTTCTTGACTGCCTATCATCGTGGGCGATTATCAAGAATCATCAGCACCGATGAAGGACAACCCTATGATGCTGATGGCCAATTTACCACCCATCACTTCACCGGTGCGTACACAGATAAGCTCTTAGGTTGAGTCACCCACTCAGGTCGGGCCTTATCAAAGCATGGACACTGTCAGGTCGTGCTTACGGGGACCCCACCTCAGCGCTTGAAAGTCGTAATTTACTTATAACTTAACTCATGACAAATCAATCAGACCTTTAAAGGAGTGCGTGTGGACGATTCATGTGCAGACACCAACAGCTTCTGGCTGACGGCCGTTGAAAAAGAGAGTATTCGGGACGCGCTTATAGAC